>JAUWIS010000032.1 GCA_030605245.1 Methanobacteriota archaeon
CTGAGCAGAGCCATTGTCCCAAGAAACTGGTCAGATGACAAAACAATATCTGTACTGTTTGTGTGTGTAAAATGGTCTTCCTCAAAAAAATTTTCTATAATATAATCTGCTGCTGGTATGTCAAATGATGGTGCTTCATCTGGACATGAAACAGAAAAGATATTAGAATTAGATGTGGAACTACTTACGAGCAGAATAGGCATCATCAGGATTATAATAAACAATGCTGTTATTTTCCTCATCACAGGTAAATATCCTTGGTATTATTTATCTTTTGAGTTTGACAATACCAAAAATTTAGTATCTTATCTCAAAATCGTTGAAACCTTTAGTGTTTTCATATTCAATACCCACATTTGTAACCCTTGCGGCTCTCATTTTTGTTGAACACCAGTCAATGATTTCTTTAATCTTTTTTTCATCGCCTTCAAAAACCACTTCGACAGAACCATCAGGCATGTTTTTTACATAACCATTGATTCCCATTTCTTTCGCCTTCCTTTCTGTGTTTGCTCTGAAAAAAACACCCTGAACCCTGCCATAAAATCTGGCCCTTGCCTGAATCATGATTCTGAATCATATTATGATAAATTAAAACTACCTGTGGCAGATTGTCCTTTTGGGCAATCTGCCTAAGTCAACTGAAAGTTGGCTGGTTCTCTTTCTTTCCACAAGACGCTTTCTTTCTCTTTCCAAAGAGAAAGAAAGGGCTTGCAATAATCCTTTTATAGTTTGAAACCAATACTGTTCCTTAGTATCGGAGGAATAACTATGGCAATGACGATAGGAGAATCACTTAAGCAAGGGGTTATGAAGGAAAAAACTCAACCGGATGTGGAAAACACAAAGTCGGATAGAGAACTTGAGGAACTTTTAGCATCACTTAAAGTGAATGTTAAGGTTGCAGGATGTGGTGGCAGTGGATGCAATACCATAACGCGAATTGTTCAGGAAGGTATTTATGGTGCAGATCTCGTAGCAATGAATACGGATGCACAGCATCTTCTGAAAAATGTTAAAGCACCAAATAAGATTTTACTCGGGAAGCATTCTACACGAGGATTAGGGGCAGGAGCAGTACCTGCTGTTGGCGAGAGCGCCGCAATTGAGGCTGAGGATGATATCAAAAGAGTACTTTCAGGTGCCCATATAGCATTCCTTACCTGCGGACTTGGCGGTGGAACAGGAACAGGCAGTATCCCGGTTCTCTCAAAGATTGCAAAAGAAATGAATGCGTTAACGGTTGCTGTTGTTACATTACCGTTCAGGGCAGAAGGGATTGCCAGGATGAAAAATGCTTTAATGGGACTTGAGCGATTAAAGGATATTGCTGACACTGTTATTGTAATACCAAACGACAAACTTCTTGAGCTTGTTCCAAGGATGCCTTTGAACGCTGCTTTTAGGTTTGCGGATGAAATACTTATGAGAAGCATAAAAAGTACGACTGAAATGATGACAAAACCAGGGCTTATAAATGTTGATTATGCAGATTTAAAAACCATAATGAAAAATGGTGGTGTGGCAATGATAGGGCTTGGTGAATCAGACGCTGATGACAGAGCAGCAAAGGCCATAAATCAGGCATTGTCCTCACCATTGCTTGATGTGGATATAACAAATGCTTCAGGTGCACTTGTAAATGTTTCTGGTGGACCCGACATGACTGTTTCAGAGGCACAGCAGGTTGTTGAAGAAGTACACAAAAAAATAAACCCTGAAGCGACAATTATATGGGGCGCAAGCATTGACCCGTCATTGGAACATAAGATTAGGGTAATGATTGTAGTGACAGGTGTCAGCTCTGAACAGATATTTGGGAGAGCGGAGCGATCTGTTGCATTAGATAAAACCAGCACATACGGTGTAGATATAGTGAGATAAATGGAAATATTGGATAAAACAGTTGAGGTTCAGAGTAGACTTGAGGAAAAAGCAAAAAAGGTGGGTAAAGGAAAATATGGCAGAATGCTGAAGATGGCAAAAAAACCGAACAATGATGAGTATAAAAAGGTGCTCGCAATTACAGGTGCTGGGATTGCCATTATTGGTGGGCTCGGATTTTTAATCTACTGGTTATGGAATAACTTATATCCCTCAATTGTTGCATTTGTTGAAACATAAGGAAGATGAAAAAATGGCATTTTCAAACAAAAAATCATCAATATTTGTTGTAAAAACATCAATAGGGCATGAAAAGGATGTAGCAAATGCCATAAACAACAAATCAAAAGAGGATGGGGATGTTTTTGCATTACTTTTCCCAACAAGGTTAAGGGGTTACCTGTTTGTAGAAGCAAAAGATGAGGCAAAACTCAGGGATATAATAAAAGGTGTCTCACATGTAAGAGGCCTGCTTAGAGGGGAAACGCCGGTCAGTGAGATACAGCATTTCTTCACACCAAAACCTGCAGTTTCACACATGAGTGAAGGAGACATTGTTGAGATTGTTGCAGGACCATTCAAGGGCGAGAAAGCACGCCTTCAAAGTATTGATGAAACAAAAGAGGAGATAACTATTGAATTGTTTGAGGCGATGGTTCCCATACCAGTAACTATAAAAGCAGATCAGGTAAGGGTGGTGGAAAAAAGATGACGGAAACAGTTGAGGCATTGGTAGAAGGTGGAAAGGCAACACCAGGACCGCCATTGGGTCCTGTGCTTGGACCATTGGGTGTGAACATACCAAAAATTATTCAGACAATAAATGAGAAAACAAAAAACTTTGCAGGAATGAAAGTGCCAGTAAAAATAACGGTTGACCCTAAAACAAAATCTTTTGAAATAAGCGTTGGAACACCACCAGCATCTGCTCTAATCTTAAAGGAGTTAGGTGTTGAGAAAGGCGCAGGAAAAAAGTCTGAAAAAATAGCAGGGAACTTAAGCATGCAGCAAATAAAAAAAATTGTTGAAATGAAAAAAGACTCACTGCTTGGAGCGAACATCAAAAAAATGGCAAAGGAAATTGTTGGCACATGTGTTTCTGTTGGTGTTACGATTGAGAATAAAGAGCCAAAGGATGTTTTAAAAGAGATTGACGAAGGAAAATATGATGATGTTTTGAAAGAAACGTAGAAATCTTTAAATACAATTAGACATATTTTATTCTGGGATGGGCGTGAAGAAAACTCACGATGCAGATATTTTAAGGCAGAATGACAGAAAGGCTCAGGAGGTGGTATATTGCATCTAAAGGAGGTGCAGTTAGAGAATTTTAAATCTTTTAGAAAAACAAAAATAGCATTCCTACCAGGATTCACAGCAGTAACAGGACCAAATGCTTCAGGGAAATCAAATATTACTGATGCAATTCTGTTTGTCTTAGGACCTAAAAGTTCAAAGGTCGTTCGTGCCGGGAAACTAACAGACCTAATATTCAACGGCGGCAATGGAAAAAAAACTCCAGGGTATTGTAAGGTTTCACTTGTATTTGACAATTCTGACAGGGAGATACCATTAGATAGTGAGACCGTGACTTTAACAAGGATTGTTAAATACGCAAACAACCCTGAAAACTACTACTCATACTTTTATGTGAACGGAAAACTTTCATCCTTAACAGAGTTTGAAAATCTTCTTACCCATGCGCATGTCAGTGCTGATGGGTACAATTTTGTTCAGCAGGGACAAATCAATAGAATTACCGGTATGAGCAATCTTGAGAGAAGAAGAATCCTTGATGACATTGCAGGTATAACAAAATTTGATTCTGATATTGAGAAGGCTGAAAAAAAGAGAGAGGAAACAGAGACGAACCTTGAAAAAATAAAGATTGTCCTTCATGAAATCAGAGCACAGCTCAGGGCTTTGGAGAAAGACAGAGAAGGGGCATTAAAATACAAAAAGTTAAAGGATGAATTAACCCTGAGGAGATACCAGTTATCTTCAAGAAAAAAAATCAATGTTGAGGGAGAAATCAAAGACACAAAAAAACAGGTTAAGGATTATTCAGAGCAGAAAAAGGAATATGAAGAAAAAGAGCGGAAACTAAAAAAAGAGTTTGAGAATGCAGAAAGAAACCTGAAAAATGTTGAAGACAGGATTGCGGATAAAGGTGGGGAGGAAGCAGCTAAGATAAAGAAAAAAATAGATGAACTAAGAGACTCTCTTGTCAGGGCTACGGAAGGAATAAACTATTCCAAGGATGAGATTAAAAGACTTAAAGATGAGCGGGCGAAAATTGTAATTGAAATAGACAGGATAGGAAAAGAATTAAAAAGAATGAAAAAGGATAAAGGTTCAGTAGAAAAAGATTTTGAAAACAAATCAAAAACCCTAAATGAAAAACAGGAAAAATACAATGATGTACAAAACATAATATCAAAATCGGATAATAAATCATTATCAATTCAGCATAATCTTGCTCTTTTAAAAAAGGAGTATGAGGAGAAACAGGCAATCCTGAAAACACTAAGGATTGATAAGGATGTACTTTCAGAAAAGGTAGGGAGACTTAAATCAGACACTGCATCCATGGAAGAATCTGCCAAAACATATGAGGCAGAGATAAGAGACATTGTTTACGAAGAAAAAAAACTGAGAAAAGATCTCACAGAAAAAAATGATGCAAACAAAAACCTGCAGGATGAACTACTTTCAAAAAAGAGTGAGGGAATAAAAATATCACAGCAAATTAGGGAGATAGAGCCGAAAATCACAAAATTGATGAATTACAAATCCCAGCTGAAAGCGGAAGAGGATGCGAAAGAATCTGTGAGCAGGGGATACACATTATCTGTTAAAGCAGTGCTTGATGCACGAGACAATAATGAGTTAAAAGGCATTCATGGAGCAGTAGCAGAACTTGGCAAGGTAGAAAAGGAGTATGAGAATGCATTATCCATTGCCGCAGGGAATAGATTACAATCCATTGTTGTTGACACTGATGAGGATGCAGCAAAAGCCATAGCATACCTTAAACGAAAGAAACTTGGGAGGGCAACATTTCTGCCCCTGAACAAGATGATAAGAGGAATGCCTGCAGGAAAATCCCTGATGGTTGTGAAGGATCCTGACTCATTAGGTTTTGCAATAGACCTGGTAAGGTTTGATGAAAAATACAGGAATGCATTCTGGTATGTTTTCAGAAGCACGATTATAATGAGAGACCTGAACACTGCGAGAAAAAGGATGGGTGGTGTCAGACTTGTCACATTAAACGGGGAACTCCTTGAGCCAGGCGGGGCGATGATTGGCGGCAGCATTGGAAAACATATGTATTTTGGCAAAGGCAAAAGTGAAATCGAAAAAATATCAAAACAACTCAGAGAAAATGTAAAAAAACAGGAGGAGCTATCCTCTACCTTGATTGCTGTCAGGGAACAAATAAATGGTATCACTGAAGAAACAAGGAAAAATGAATCTGATGAGAATACATCAAAAATGATGGTTAAAGACCTGGAGGTTAAACATAAGGATTATACAGGTAAGCTAAATACTCTGAAAAAAGATATGGATAAAAAGAATGATGAAAAAAACGAGAATGAAAAAACACTTTTAATCATAAATAAAAAAATTGAGGAAGACGAAAATATATTAAAAAAACTGGATGAGGAAAGGGAGGAAAAAGGGAAACTGCTTTTGAAATCAACAAAAACAGAACTTGCATCAGAATCAAAAAATCTTGCCAAAGAAATAGAAAACTTAACCCAGGAACTTAGGAATCTTGAATCAAAAAGCAAAACAATTGAAACACAGCTTGAGATTGTGGGGCAGAGAAAACAGCAGCTGATTGAAAATGAGGAAAAGACAGTGGAAACAATAAAAACACATGAAGAAAAAATAGAAAACCTGACAAATGCAGGAAATGAGAGTAAAAACAGGATTGATGCGTTGATGAAGGTTGGACAGACAACGGATGCTGAACTCAGACGATTGAATGAAACAAGAGATAAGGAGTATAAGAATGTTGTAAACCTGAGAAACGAGCTTGAAAAATATTCTGACAAAATAAACACCTACTCTGACATGGCATCATCCCTGTCAATAAAAATACCGGGGCTTGAGGAAAAACTTGCTGAAATAATAATGGAACTCCAGAATTATAATGTCCAAAACAGGGAAGAGGAACTGCCATCTATAGGGTATCTTAAAGATGAGTCCCTCACACTTGAAAAACAACTCAGCAGTTTAGGGGCTGTGAACATGATGGCGGTTGAAAACTATGACTCCATAAACAAAAGAAAAGATGAGCTTGAGGAGGAAATTAAGAGATTAGACAGCCAGAAAAAAAATCTTATCAAACTTGCAGAAAGTCTCCAGAATAAAAAGAAGGAGGGTCTGCTGAAGGTATTCAATGCTGTAAATGAAAACTTCAAATTAATATATCCACAGCTCGCGGTAGACACAGAAGCAGAGCTTGTTCTTGAAAACCCTGAAAATCCTCTAAATGGAGGGCTCGCGATACATGTGCGCCCAAAGGAAAAACAACTTCTGAAACTTGAATCATTATCAGGGGGCCAGAAAAGTCTTACAGCCCTTGCATTGATATTTGCAATCCAGAAATATGAGCCATCCCCATTCTACATACTTGATGAGGTTGACATGTATCTTGATGCTGTGAATACCGAAATGGTTGCGCAGATGGTAAAAAACAATTCAAAGCTGGCGCAGTTTATTATGATATCACTCAAAAAAATCAGTCTTAAGGAGGCAGACCATGTTTATGGTGTTGTGAAACAAAAAGATGATGTCTCAAATGTGATTGGTAATGTAAATATATCCGAGATTGGGGAAAAAGGAAAAATAAACATTGGAGGCGGGAAATGAAAAACCATGACCGGATTATAGAGCATCTGCTTTTTCATAAATCATTAATATCTGAGGATGAAGAAGGGGAAAGGATAGATAAATACATGGAGATGGCAAACTCAATGTATAAGGAATATCATGCAATCAAAAACAGTTTTGACAGGGAAATCATGATTGCGTTTGAACTTGTCAGGGAAGAACATCTTGACCCATGGGATATTGATTTGACCAGCTTTTCTAAAATGTACCTGAAAAGGGTTAGGAAAGAAAAGGAGGTTGACCTGATCACTGCAGGATACATTATTCTAACGGCATGGACGATACTTAAACTTCAGAGTGACAAAATACTGGAGTCTGTTCAGGAACAGGAGGGGGAAGAAGAATTTTCATGGGATACTATACCTGACTGGTTTACTGAAAACCAGGAATATGATTATACAACAAAGGTGCTTGAAGGTCATCCCCCTATTGAGGAGCCAATCAGAAGAAAGGGTGAGAGAAAGGTAACATTGTTTGAACTTGTAGAAGCATTCAACGATGTAAAAAGGGCAATGAAAATCAGGGAACTTATGCAGGAGAACAGGAAAAAACAGAAAATATTTGAGGAAAAAAATGGTTTAGAAAACATTGATAAAAAAATGCATAAGGAAAACATGGAGGAGGACATGGGTATTGTATGGAACAGAATCTGCAAATTCAATGGCGCATCCATACCATTATCAAACCTGCATAATGGTGACAGGAATGATTTTATAACAACCGTTATGTCCATATTATTTCTGGCAAGTGACAGAAGAATCAGGATATGGCAGAGGAATTTCCCTTATGGTGAGATATATGTTAAAAGGTGTCCAATGTGAATGAACAAGCTTCGGAATCAACTCGCGCTCTCATTGTTGACAACAAGGAGAAAATAGTTGAGGCCGTATTGTTTTCAGCAGGCAAACCGCTTACAATAGATGGAATCAGGGATGCGACAGGCCTATCAGAAAAGGTAATTATAGATTCATTGAAGAAACTTATTAATGAATACAAAAATGATAATACTGCGCTTGAGATTTCAAAAGCAGGAGAAAAATATGTGATGCAAATAAAAACAGGATTTGCAAAGCATGTTGTCAGTCTTGCACCAAAAGAGATACCTGAGCGTTATCTAAAAACATTATCACTCATTGGTTACCATCAGCCCATTAAACAGGTTCGGTCATGACTGTCAGCAACAAGGAAAGCGGGCACAAG
>JAUWIS010000122.1 GCA_030605245.1 Methanobacteriota archaeon
CCATGTTTCTCCCTCCATTCATCTAATGGTATAGAATATTTAGACTCAACCTCATTTCTATATGTCGGTCCTCCATTGTATGCACAGAATGGAATGATTCTGCCATCAGGCGTTGCATAATGTATAACACATCTTTTCACTCGCTCTATGTCATAGTTGTAACTGTCCTGGAAATGCATAGCCCCAACCATCATTGTTTTCCATGTAAACTCTCCAAGTGATTCCTTACTCTGATCAGAGAAAACATTCTCAAACAGTTCTGTTATGTTTAATCCTTTTGGAAGTTTATCCTCATAGATGTATTTCCCAAAGTATTTCTCAAAATTTTTCTGAATAGCTTTCTTTTTCGATTTCTCTGATTTCATTTTTCCAAGTAACCTGACAAGAAAACCAGCTTTACCAAGTTTTTCTGCCATCCTCATCATCTGAGAAAACATTCCTTCAACATCCACAAACCTCGTAACAGGTACAGCATTCCCATTTTCAATATAAAGAAATGTCGCAAGACCGCAGTGCGGATGACAGGTAAATGCAACCTTTGGCTCACCTGCAAGTATGGATATTAATTCAGATATAGGTGTGACCACAGGAATAGGATAAAAATCCTCTTTTTTCAAAAAATCTGTCTGTTTCTCAAGCCTGTCAGCAAGGTCAGGGAGTGTGAATCTCCCTTTCTCTCGCTCCTCTTTGTCTATCCTGCCAGTGAATGCTACTGGCTGATAGTTCACAGACCTGATCACATCACTGTTTTTTATCCCGAAATTTAGTATTTCACCAACCTGATCATCGTTTATCCCATTAACAACTGTTGGCACAAGAACAGTTGAGAGCGGTTTTGGCTTAACATTTCTGCAGTTTTCTATTACCTTCATTTTCACATCAAGCATTTTCCTTCCCCTTGTTTTAACATAAATATCATCGTTTAATCCATCAAACTGAAGATAAACAGTATCCATACCATTACCCTTCATTTTCTGACAAAAATCTAAATCAACAAGTTTCAGACCATTTGTTGCAACCTGAATCTGGGCAAAACCAAGTTCCTTTGCCTTTTTTATCACATCAAAAAAACGCGGATAAATTGTTGGCTCACCACCCGCGAACTGAACCGCAGGTGTAGGAACAGGTTTTTCATTCCTGAGATTCTCCATCATGGAAACAATCTGCTCATAACTCGGCTCATAAACATATCCTGCAGCAGCAGCATTAGCAAAACAGATTGGGCAGCGCATGTTGCATCTGTTTGTTAGATCAATGTTTGCAAGAGATGTGTGACTCAGATGCAAGTTACATAAGCCGCATGAATAAGGACACGGTTTCTTTGCAATTATTTTCGGGTTCTCAACACCAATACCGTCATATGCAAATTTTTCCGCCTTCAAATACATTTCAACATCTGACCAGTAAACATCCTTGAAAGGCCCGTGCTCCCTGCATGTTTTCTCAATCATCACCCTGCCATTTTCCTCAAAAATTTTTGCTTTTATTATCTTCCCACATTCGGGGCATAATGACATTGTTTCCTTCGGCAGCCCTTTCTTCAATTTTGATTCCTTGATTATCATACTTATAGAAATAGAATAGAAGTCTTTAAATGTTTTGCTTTAACCCTCTCTTTTATGCTCAATTCCCTTTTTTTTATTTCCCCCCTAACTACTATCTTACGGAAAAGTCCAGGGACTTTTCCTAACATGTTAGGAATTTGCATAAGCAAATTCCGTAGCAACTACTGATCCCTGCCTCCTTTTATGTGTCCTTCTATATCAATCTCCCCTTTCTTAACCCTTGAGGAGGATATGTTTTTTGTGTCATCAGCAAGCACAAAAGGTATCACATGAATCTTTAAACTTTTTTTTCCATTTCTCATCCTTATCTTATTAATTTCATATGCGATTGTTTCTGTTTCAGGTGAAACAACAATGACATCAAATTCATCATTAATAGAGGGACCGTACCTGTCATTAATTTTGACAATCCTAAAGTTTTTAAATTTTTTTCTTCTCAGATAATCCTTCAATCCCTCCTCCCTTATCTGATAATCTCTTACTTTCAGTATTTTCATTTTTTTTACCATCTCATCAGATGTAACGCCAATCAAAACATAATCCCCTAGTTGAAACGCCTTTTCAATAAGCGCCCTATGCCCTTTGTGCAGGGGATCAAATGTTCCACCGATACAGACCCTCATAATTTGTGATGGACTTGAGGATATAAAAAACCTCTACTCCCACAGGTATAAAATAGGAAACCCTTTTAAAATCCTAAAACCATTATCTTCTGGTGATAACATGAAAATCCTTGTAACAGACAAAATGGCTGATGAGGCGCTTGAACTCATGAAAAAAAAGCATGAGGTTGTTTTCTCGGAACTTTCTCCTGAACAACTGCTTGATGAGATAGGGAAATACGACGCGCTTGTTGTTAGAAGCCGGACAAAGGCTACAAAGGATGTTATAGAAAAAGGTAAAAGTTTGAAGGTTATTGGAAGGGCTGGTGTTGGTGTTGACAACATAGATGTGTCTGAGGCAACAAAAAGAAAAATCCCGGTTGTTAACGCACCAGGCGGTGCTACTATTTCTGTTGCAGAGCTCACATTTGCTCATATGCTTTCTCTAACAAGAAACCTGTGTAAGTCTGATAAAACAATGAAGGATGGGTTGTGGGAGAAGAAGAAGCTGAAAGGAACGGAGATTTACGATAAAACACTGGGTCTTGTCGGCTCCGGTAGAATAGGGGCTGAGGTTGGAAAAAGGGCAAAGGTGTTTGGAATGAAAGTCATAGTCTATGACCCTTATCTTTCAAAGGAAAAAGCGGAGGAGCAGAGTTTTGAACTCGTTGACCTTGATTATCTTTTAGAAAACTCTGATTTTATTTCCATACATACACCTCTCACAGATGAGACAAGAAAAATGATTTCAACAAACGCGTTTGAGAAAATGAAAAACACTGCATTCATCATTAACTGTGCAAGAGGAGGAGTAATTGATGAATCCGCATTATATAACGCATTAAAAGAAGAAAAAATCAAAGGGGCAGCACTTGATGTTTATGAAAATGAGCCACCAAAAAACAGTCCCCTTTTAACATTAGATAACATTGTTTTCACTCCCCATCTCGGTGCATCCACAAAGGAGGCGCAAGTCAGGGCAGGCACAATAACAGCAGAGCAGGTTTTAAAAGTGCTGGATGGGCAGAAGCCTGATTTCTGTGTGAACAGGGAAGTATTAGATTAAATAGATTATAAAAAAATTGAGGCGGATATGCATGGCACAATTAATTCATAAATCCCCATTAGCAGGGTTAACTAAGAGAAGAAGAATTCTTGTCGTGGTTTTCTTTTCTATTTTTATTTTTCTGGGTGTACTATCATTATTTGTAAAGGCATTATTTCCAAAGGATTTAGTTCTTATCGCTCTTGCATTACTGATGGGTAATATCACCTTATTTGCCAGTGTGTATAAGAATCCTCTTGCAAGGTCTAACAAAGTAGCAGATGCGATACTTCTTGGAGGCATAATCTGTCTGGCAATAGTTGTTGTTATCCTTGTTTTCTTTTAGTAACAATCATATCACAACATATTTATCATCACAACACAATTACACATTATGCCAAAAAGGATGACCTATGCAGAA
>JAUWIS010000145.1 GCA_030605245.1 Methanobacteriota archaeon
TATGAACCGATAAAGGAAAAACATGGCGCGGCATATTTTGAAACAAAAAAAGGTTTTATCAAAAATGAGAATTACACCAATTTACCTGAACTTAGGTTTCTGAAACCAAAAGACTATAAGGATATAGGGTTAACAAAAAATAGGGATATGTATTATCTTATCAGGAACCCCAAATTTTTGGAATTTCTTACAAAACCCCAAGATTACAAGAATCTATTTATGTTATAACAAAACAAAAAACATTATTTAGTCTCTGACATATTCAATAAATATCATGGAAAAGTCATCGGTTCTTGTTAGAGGCTTCTTTAACACTTCCAGGGGAAAGACAGCACATGGACTTATCAGGTATGGGAAAAAATACAGAATTGTTGAGATAGTGGATGAAACGCTTGAAGGAAAGGATGCAGGTGAAGTAATGGATGGTAAATGGTTAGGGATACCAATAGTATCTGATTTTTCCAAAGAGGTGGACACATTAATTGTTGGTGTTGCGCCGCCAGGCGGCAGGCTCCCGAAAGAATGGAGAAAAGACATAATCAATGCCATAAAAAATGGAATGAATGTTGTTTCAGGTTTGCATGATTTTCTTTCAGATGATCCTGAGTTTTTAGAACTTGCTAAAAAATATAATGTAAAAATCTGGGATGTGCGAAAGCCTCCTAAGAATTTATCAATTGCAAAAGGTTTCAAATCAGAAAAAACTGTGGTCCTTGTGCTTGGTACTGATTCCTCTGTTGGGAAAAGAACAACTGCACTTGAACTTGTTAAATCTGCTGAGAAAAATGGGATAAATGCTGGTTTTGTCGCCACTGGCCAGACAGGCATAATGATTGGAGCCGATGCAGGTGCTGCTGTTGATGCTGTTCCATCAGATTTTGTTTCAGGTGCTGTTGAATCCATGGTAAAAAAAGTTTCAAAAAACAAGGAAATAATTTTTGTTGAAGGACAGGGAGCAATTTCCCATCCAGCATACGGTCCTGTTGCACTTGGAATATTATACGGTAGTAAACCTGATTATGTTATAATAGCCCATGATCCTGCAAGAAAAAACATGAGCAGTTTCCCGGAAAAAATACCTGAAATTGGGGATGAGATTAAACTTGTTGAAAAAATTGGTAAGACAAAGGTTGTAGGACTTTCTTTGAACTGTAAAAATGTGAAAAAATGGAAAGTAACTATAAAAAAATATGAGGAAAAAACAGGTCTTCCTACTGTTGATGTTCTAAAGGAAAATGCTGACCGGTTGTTGGAAGAAATCCTAAATCGTGTTTCAAAGGATTTTAAAACAAGAATTGAGGGAATAAAATGAAAATAAAAATTTTGAAAGAAGTCATAAATCATGTTTCAAATGGTTTTAAAACACAAATTGGAGGAATGAGATGAAAACAAAAAAACTGATGGTTTTTTTCATTCTAATCTTGATGTGCATATCACTTTTTACACCAACAAAGGTTGCTTCTAATAATACAGAACAAAGATATAATGGAATTCTTGTTTCCAACTATTCTCAGAGTAATTTTTTATCTCATGAGTATTCTATATTAAATGAAGACTTAAATATCAATGTTTCAGAATCAAACCTCAGTGCAAATGTTCAAACCCTCCAGGATTTTAATACAAGATATATTTTTTCTGAAAACTGTTCCATGTCAGCAGAATGGTTATACAACAAATTTTCTGAGTATGGTTTGTGGACCCAATATGATTGTTTTAAATATGAAAGCCATACCTTGAAAAATGTTGTTGCAACATTAAATGGTTCGTCAGATAACATTTGCATTATATCTGCGCATTATGATTCAATAAACCGGAAGGATAATCCTAACTCTTTGGAAAACCCTAATGTATCTGCTCCTGGGGCAGATGATGATGCATCTGGTGTTTCTGCTGTTCTTGAATGCGCAAGAATAATGAGCAAATATAGGCTTAATGCAACAATTAAATTTGTTTTGTTTTCTGCTGAGGAGGAAGGATTAATCGGAAGTAAATATTATGCTGAGAAAATGAAAAATAATGATGAGAAAATAATTTGTGATATCCAGTTGGATATGATTGGTTATGGTAATGATTCTATTGATGTTGTTACAAACCCTGAATCAGAATGGATAGCAGAAACTATGGAGAACGTGTCTGTGGATTATGGAATAGAATTGGATGTGAATAGGATTGTTAATTCAGATTTTAAATGCAGTGACCATGCGTCTTTTTGGGAAAATGAATACTGTGGAGTGTGCTTAATAGAAAATGCTACACCAGGAAGTTCTAATTTTAATCCACATTATCATTCAAAAAATGATACAATAGAAAAACTAAATTTTACATTGATAAGGAAAACAACACAGTTGTGTATTGCAACACTATCAAAATTTGTGAATGTTTCACCCCCAGAAAGTGTTAATAAATATGCCTTGCTTGTTGGTAGTTCTGGAGGCAACCTGGATTACACAGATGATGATGTTTATGACCTATGTGATGTACTGATAAGCAACTGCTATTTTGATCCTGCGAACATCAGGGTTTTGATTGATGAAAACGCAACAAAGATAAACATACAAAACAACATCACATGGCTGGCATCAAATGCAAAACCTGGTGATGTTGTAGTCTTTTCTTTTTCAGGGCATGGTGGAAACAACTATATTTTAGTTTATAATAATAATAGAATATGGGATTATGAACTTGATTCCTGGTTTGAAGGTGTAGAATCAAATCTTGTTGTAATAATTGATTCCTGCAAAGCTGGAAGCATGATAGAAAAATCAAAATCATGTTACGATGATGAAATAAAAAATGTTTCATCCTTGCATGGGGTGAAGGTTGTGAATCCAAAATCATGTTACGATGATGAAATAAAAAACTTTTCAAATATACGGGGAGTGAAAGATAAAAATCCAAAAAAAGAAAGTAGTTTCGTAAAAGGTTTAGGTCATGATAATAGGATTGTTCTGGCAGCATGCGCTAAAAACCAGTACAGCTGGGAATATGATGAACTCTCAAATGGTGTGTTCACATATTATCTTACAGAAGGATTTAAATCAGAATTAGCAGA
>JAUWIS010000063.1 GCA_030605245.1 Methanobacteriota archaeon
ATTAAACACTTCAGTCATATGTGATACTGTAAACGGAGGTGACATCAAATTAAGGGTATTTCATACACCGGGTCACAGCCCTGGCAGCATATCACTCTATGAGCCGGAAAGTAAATCGCTTTTCTCAGGTGACACAGTATTTGCTGATGGCGCTACTGGCAGGTGGGATTTAATAGGCGGAAACTACAATCAATTAGTAGAATCTGTGAAAAAACTCTCAATGCTTGATGCAAAAAACCTTTACCCGGGACATAACAGGTTTGTTGAAAATAATGGAAAAAGGCATGTAATGACGGCATTAAAATTTATAGGATCATGTGAGTAAAATGGATGGAGTAAATGAACGAATCATGTGAATAAATGAACGCAAAAGAGGTATTGAATAAAATAAAATGGTCAAAAGACATAAAAAAAGCAGATCTCTGGTATTTGCACAGGGGCGCGCCCAATGACACAAGGATAATTTCAGGAAAGGATATTGTTGCTCTGCATCATTCATTCATGGAACTTGAAACTAAAACAAGGATACCATATCACAGGATAATGAAGATTTTTTATGATGGAAAGGTTGTTTGGGAAAGAAAGTCATTGTAAAAAAACTGTAGGTATAAACAAAATTTGAATTTTGCTACCCTCCTGTTTGAGGGGTTGCATTAGCAATCCCTCCTTCTTTCTCTTTTCCGCCCAGCCACTTCTTTCTCTTTACAAGAGAAAGAAGTTCTTGGGGTTCAAGAAAGAGAATTGAGGGGTTCTTTCAGAACCCCTCCTCTCTTTTCTTTTTCGCCTAGCCCTTTTCTTCTCTTAGGAAGAGAAGAAACGCCTTGGGGTTTAAAGAAGAGAATTGAGGGATTGTATTAGCAATCCCTCCTTCTTTTTCTTTTCCGCCAGACGCTTTTCTTTTTCTTGGAAGAAAAAGAAAAGGGCTGTGAGGTAAGTTTTAATTACATGTTTGCTGTTAATAGTATTATGGCTCTCAAGGTCAAGGATTACATGATAAAGGATGTCCTCACCATTCCATATGATACTACTGTTAGGGATGCAATAAATATAATGCTTAACTCATCCCATCATAGTTTGCCTGTTGTTAAAGGAAAAAAAATTGTTGGTTTTGTCACGGCAAAAGAACTGCTGAGGCATTATCATCCTTTAGGTCTAACGGTTGGTGACATAATCATGGATGGGACAATTACAGCAGACCCTGGGATGAGTCTGGATGATGCTGCGCGTATAATGTTCAGATTCTGGATAGAAAAACTGCCTATTGCTGATGATGATGGAAACCTTGTTGGCCTTCTCTCAAACATTGATGTTCTGAGATCACATATTGAGAGAACAAGCCCTTCAAAAGCATCAAAACTTAAGATAGCACTTGAAGGATTGCATGATGTAAAAATCAGGGGCTCAACCGGGAAAATCAAAATAGAGGATCTTATTCCAACGCAGAAAAGGATTTATGCTGATGAACTCCAGGGCAGGGAATATGAAATAAAAAAAGGACTGGCTGAGCCAATTATTGTTATAAAGAGAAAGAACTATTATCTGCTCATAGATGGACATCACAGGGTGATGGCAGCATTAAACCTTGGGATAAAGGAGTTTGAGGCGCATATACTGGAAATGGACAGAGATGTTGAACTTGGTATTGAGAAAACCGCGGAAGAGCAGGGATTGAGAACATTGAAGGATATAGAAATCATTGATTATGCACATCACCCACTTGTTGAAATCACAACACGTCTGCTTAAGAGGAAAAATGAAAGTGATATACACTGAAAGAATAAGAAAATAGTTTGGTGATTTATGACAAGGATACTTAAGAGGAAGAAATGAATGCAATCCACACTGAAAAAATAGAGAAGCAGTTTGGTGACTTTGGAGCATTGGATAATATAAATATTGATGTGGGCTCAGGTGATTTTTTTGACATTATTCCCGTTACAGTAAATGATGTAATTAAAACAAGAATCCTTGTTCATATTGCAATAGTATCAATTTTTTTAGTCCTGTTTGTTCCTATTATGTCTGTAATCAGTAATGAAATTTATATGATACCAGTTGCACTCTTTGTAGGGTTTACTGTTTCAATCTACATGGTTTTTGGTATTGCATATCTAACAGGTCTTAGACAAAACACATATCTTTTCAACCCAAAGATACTTGTAGAATTTGGGATAATATCCGTTCTGCCGCAGGTTCCATTGGTAATATTTTCACTCATGCCAAATCATTTATCATTATTTTTTGTTCTGTTCATCTGCGTTCTTCTCTTAGCATCATCCTACCTGTTTTACAAAGGTGTAGAGGAAAAATGGGGAAAAGCATCATTTGCGTAAATGCTGAACAACGGGATTGGTGAGGGGATTATAAAATAAATTATTTCTTAACTTTTTTTGCGGCTTTTACAAGTCCAAGGAATAACGGAGCGGGTTTACTGGGCCTGGATTTGAACTCAGGATGAAACTGTGATGCAACAAAAAAGGAATGATTTTTTAACTCCAATATCTCCATCCTTTTTCTGTCAACTGATTTGCCGGAAAATTTCATGCCTGCTTTCTCAATCCTTTTAATGTAATCAGGATTGATTTCATACCTGTGCCTATGACGCTCGGATATTTTTATTCTGTTGTATATCTTGTATGCAAGACTATTTTTTTTGATAATGACAGTGTGTCCACCAAGTCTCATTGTTGCACCCATGTCTTTTATTTCCTTTTGTTCTGGAAGCAGATCAACAACAGCATGCCTTGTTTTTTTGAATTCTGATGAGTCCGCATCCCCTATTTTTAAAACATTTCTGCAAAATTCTATCGTCGCAAGCTGAAAGCCAAGGCATACACCAAGGAATGGGATTTTGTTTTCACGGGAATATTTTATCGCAGATATTTTTCCTTCTATACCGCGCTCACCAAAACCGCCTGGGACAATTATTCCATCTGCATTTTTTAAAGATTCACAACCATTTTTTTCAATATCCTCGGCCTCAATCCATAATATGTTTATCTTTGTGCTTGTTTCTGCAGAGCAATGATGCAGTGTTTCCATGTAACTAATATATGAGTCTTTAAGATAGGTATATTTTCCAACAATCGCGATGTTTATTTTGTGTTTTGGATTCAGCAATGGTTTTAAAAATTTTTTCCATTTTGTTAAATCAGGTTTCCTTGGACTCAAACCCAGACGGCGCAATAGGTAGTCTGTTAACCCCTGCTCCTCCAAAAGTACAGGTACCTGATATATTGATTCTGCATCGGGGGCTGATACTATTCCTTCCAGGGGTACATCGCAGAACAATGATATCTTTTTCTTTATATCATAACTCAGCATCTTGATGCCACGCCCGACAATAATATCCGGCTGGATGCCTATTGCTCTTAACTCTTTCACAGAATGCTGGGTTGGTTTTGTTTTCTGCTCACCGACAACACCCATTATTGGAACAAGTGTTGTATGAACAAAAACAAGATTTTCCTCAGGACCAACCTCAGTCCTAAGCTGCCTCATAGATTCAAGGAAAGGCATGGATTCTATGTCACCAACAGTTCCACCAAGTTCTATTAGTACAACATCAGCATTTGATTTCTCAGAAACATTTTTTATTTGATTTTTTATTTCATTTGTTATATGGGGTATAATCTGAACTGTTGAACCAAGATAATCCCCTTTTCTTTCCTTTTCAATTACGCTCTTGTAAACCTTCCCTGTTGTAATATTATGCTCTTTTGTAAGGTTCACATCGAGGAAACGTTCATAGTTCCCAAGATCCAGATCAACCTCACCACCGTCATCCAAAACAAAAACCTCTCCATGCTGGAAAGGATTCATTGTCCCTGCATCACAGTTCAGGTAAGGATCGATTTTTATTGCTGTAACCCTGTAACCCCTTGATATTAGCAGTCTTCCAATGGATGATACAGTTATGCCTTTCCCAAGTCCTGATAAAACACCACCCGTGACAATCACATATTTCATTTACTCACGGGAAAAATAGATAGGGTTACAGATGTATAAAGTTTTCCTACAAAGGTTTAAATCTGATAAAATACATTGGGGAGCGTGATAGCATGAAAGTAAGCGATTTGAAAAATGGGACAAAGGTGGACGATATAGAGCTGAAGGTTGTGAACAAAGAGGAGCCAAGGGAGTTTACAAGCAGGTATGGCTCAACCGGTAAGGTTTGCAATGCAACAGGTGAGGATGAAACAGGACAGATAAAACTCACACTCTGGAATGATGAGATAGAAAAGATTGATGTGAACCAGAAAATAAAAATAAGCAACGGTTATGTTAAGGAATGGAACGGTGAACTCCAGCTTAGCGCAGGGAAATACGGAAAGCTTGAGGTTTTAGAATAATCCTTTTAACAAAAAAATAAAGGATTAAGTCATTTCCATAATCTTCTTTTTCAGTATAGCTGAAACTATTTCTCCATCTGCTTTTCCCCTGATCTCTTTCATCACAAGACCCATCAATGGGGCAAAAGCATTTTTTCCTTTTTCCTTGATAAATTCTTTTTTTCCGCTCAGGATTTTTTCAATAATTGTTTCAACATCTTTTTTGGATAAGCCGCCTAAGCCTGTTTTTTTTATCGCGTTTTCAACAGTGAGAGATACTGGAAGATCTTCTGTTCCTTCTTTTTCAGCAATAACAGATGCCAAAACCTTTGATAATCCTTCTTTGGCAAACCTGTTGTGACTCAACGCATTAAACACCTCATCAAGCGTTTCTTCACCTATTTCGCTGACACCATTTCCTTCTTTTTCAATCTCAGGTATGATATTCAAAAATGTTCTTGCAACAATTTTCGGTTCATATTTTTTCACAAAATTTTCAAACAAATTATCATATCCCTGGTAAACAAGCTGTTTCGCTGACTCAAAACTTATTTTGTAGTTTTTCATAAATCTTTTTATTTTTTTATCAAACAGTTCAGGAAGTTTTATTTTATCAACATACCCTTTCTTAATCCTAACTGGCGGGATATCTGTTTCAGGGTACATTCGCGCAGCACCAGGCATATGCCTCATGTATTCTGTCGTGTTATCTGGCAATGCTTTTCTTACCTCCTCAGGAACACCATGAATGCATTGTTCTGCACGCTCAAGAATAATATCCAGAGCATTTCTTGCAAGATTTTCTTTTTCAGAAACAAAAGCAAAACCGTCATTAACATCAAGTTTCATGCTTTTCCTGATTTCTTCAACCTCATTTTCGGTTATTCCATAATTTGGAAGTTCATCTGAATGAAAAATTCCTTTCAAACCAATTCTCTTGACCTTTGACGCAAACTCTTTCCCAAGTCTATTTACATCACCGCCAAGCAATCCTGAGAAAAAATTCAATTTTATGACGAATGCCCGCCCATTTTCCTATATCATTTTTTTGATGATTTTGCACTCCGTTGATCTGAAAATTTTTGTTAAATCAAAAATCTTACACTCTATCTTTGCATTTCTTTCCTCTAATTTATTTTTTATCTCAATCAATCTTAGCTGCCTACTGGTTTCTTTTTCAACAACATTTGGTATTGTTCTTAGGTTCTGAACACCTTTTATTTCAACCCGCGCACCATTTTTTATTGAGACATTTAAATCCTGACGTATTGTTCCTATGCCTCTTTTTACCTTTTTTGTAGCCCTTAGCATAGCACC
>JAUWIS010000169.1 GCA_030605245.1 Methanobacteriota archaeon
ATTATGATTTAAAATTAAGTTTTGAGCGGAATGATTCTGTATGTGTGTATGTGGAGTATACTAATATCGAGACTATCAATGATTCAGAGTGCGATCTTCATTTAGAATTAGATATCGCTGCTGGTGGTTTTAAGTATTATCCACCAGACTCAAGTGTTAATAAGACAGATGTAGGAAATAATGCTAATTATTGGCGTTTTCCCACCAATGAATCATGGCCTACTGGTCTCTATACCGCCAATTTATACATAAAAGATAATATATCTGGAGGGAGCACATCCGGAAAAACTTATTTCAGTTTGAGTTAAAACAATTTTTATTGTATGGTAGATTGTTGTTTAAATATTTGAGAGATAATGCGCAAGTTAGTTAATCATGTTTATGTAGTACTTTTTACTGGCTATTAGTACTATGTCTCCTGTTGGTTTGTTTTTTCATTTTGACATTTTTACACAATGCCTTTAAATACTATGGGATATAGAGTATACCGTGTCATGTAATGACGCTTAATAGGAAGGTGAAAAAAAATGAGGAGAAAAATAAAAGGAAATAAGACGCTAGTAATGATGACAACCATTTTTATAGCAACTCTTTTTATTGGGGTGACTATGACTGCAGCGGTAGCTATGCATGAGATTAAAGAGAGTACAAGAATAAATATAGTTACAGATGTTAGTGAATGCCCATCATGTGATTGTGGTGGATGTCCCGGAGGGGCAGCTATACTAAATGGACGTTGTGTATGTAGATGCGCACCCTGTATACCTGAAGCTCAACCCGAGATTGGTGGAGTAGTCAATGATGGTGACGATGTTTCATCCGCAAAAGACAACAGTTTAGATTCTGGACGTTCTGTATGTAATAATGATAAAGAATTAGAACAATCATCAGCGTCATCGATAGAATCAAAACAATCTGGAGATTCCGATTTCGGAATAGTGGACGTAATAGAAAAAATACAATCATGTCCAGATTATTGCACAGTAATGTCAAATGGCATATGTGCATGCCCACCTGCACTTATACAATCTACACAAGCAAATGAAAATAATGATGTAGCAGGATATGAAGAAGGCGCATTATCTGTTGGGACGGGTCAAATACAGATGGAAGAACAAATGTCTGTTGGACAACAAGTGGAAACAGATCAGATGCAGATCAGTGGAGTCTGGGAAGGAATACAGTTAGGGCAATCTGAGGAAATGGAAGAAGCATCATCTTCGGTATGTCAAATAGGTTGTTATGAGGTTTGTTATCTCGATGGCGGTTGTGGATGTTATTGTCCTCCTATTGATGAAGATGAAGAGGATGATAGTGAAACTTCTGATGAGATGGAAATGGACATGGACGCGGGATGTGGCGGCATATATTGTAGTCTATACTGCCCATATGGTGCCGTTCCGGGCAGTTGTGGATGTGAATGTCAATCACCATCATTAGAAGATTTACTAGAACAGAGTGAACAGATACAAACTACTAACGATGCTGGCATGGCACAACAACAAGAGGCAGCAGCACAATCCAGTGTATCGTCAAATTTCGGCAGCATGTCTCTATAAACCAACAGGAAGACATTTAATAAAAAGTAGCACCAATTGGTGCTCCTTCTTTTTGTTTTTTTTATATTTTTTGTACCCATCGTTGTAACTTGTTTTTAAAGAAAGAGCTTTTATATGGAATACTATTTTTGATATGGAGAGATGGATACAAAAGTAGCTAATAATAAGCATTTTAAAAAGATAAAACAACTGAAAAGCAGGGTAATTCTGGGTGCGTTATTAGTTATAATGATAATTAGTTTTTTACAGTTGTATGGTTTGTTTATGGACATGTCGTCGTATGAAAAAAATTTAAGTTCTACCAACGATGGAATACAAGATTTGCGGCAAGAGCTAAATGCCACCAACAATGGCTTGGAAGAAACATTCCAAGATATTCAACATCTCAAAAACAGAAGTAAATACAATTTACATAATCCTACCTATGAAGAAGCATATAATTTTATTTTAAATGACACGACAGATGTAAATACATACAATGATTCAAGCTACAATTGCGCTCACTTTTCAAGAGATGTAAATAATAACGCTGAAAAGCAAGGTATGCGTACTGCATACGTAGAAATAACATTAAGATGGCAACCACATGCGATCGTTGCATTTAACACTACAGACAGGGGGCTAGTCTTCTTTGAACCGCAATCTGATGAACTGGTAGAGCTGGAAATAGGAAAAGATTACTGGGCAGAATGTGTTGTTGCAGATTCCCCCGGCTATGATTATAATCCGTTTAATATTGTGGAAAGTTTCACATTATATTGGTAGAAAGGAATGGAAATGAATAACAAAAAAGTTAAAAAAATGATCCTGCTGTTAATAGTATTAATTATCTTGATTTTGTCTTTATGTTATATTTCCTCGGCGGTTGTTATTCCTCAAAAAAAAGAATTGTTAGATATGGCAAAAAGCGAATTGGATTCAGTTAAAACTGAGTTGAATGACACCAAAGATTGTCTAGAGCAAAACTTGTCTGAACTACAAGAGTTGCAACAGGGGGATAAATATACATTACATGACCCACTATATGGGGAAGTAGTGACGTTTATTGAAAATGACACATCAACTGATGCAAGCGATGAAATTAACAATGCAAAAAGTAAAGGTTTGAGGTGCGCTCTTGCAGAAGTCATTATGGGAA
>JAUWIS010000160.1 GCA_030605245.1 Methanobacteriota archaeon
GTAATATCTGATGAAATAATAGCCAAACAGCAAATGTGTCCCCAATTACTTGTAACGTTTAGTAATGAACCGAAAGAAGTAAGTATTAATGCGGGTGAAGAAAAAGATGTAGAGTTCTACCTATGGAATGCAGGGAAATTGACGGCAGACCAACCTGCATGGCAGATATTTTTTCCACCTGACATAGAAGTAATCGCTTTTGGAAAAGGGAAAAAAATACCTCAAACCCAGCTTTCAGTCTATCCAAATTATATATGTATTGTTTTTGAAAGTAAAAAAATAGGTGGAGTAATACATATTCCAGTAACCATTAAATTGAAGATACTCCCTAAATCATTGGGAAAAATAGAGATACCATACAAATGTATGTGTAAAGATATGCCCCCAAATGAAGGAACACTTATAATTAATTCAATAGGCTAAAAGAAACATAATTCAAAAAGTGCATGATAAAATAATGGAAGAAAAAGAAAATCAACTAAAAGAAGAATTTAATAAAGGTAAGTTTATTATACACAGCAATCAATTTCCACTTTGATGAAAGAGAATATATGGCAACTCTTAATAAAATATAGAAATAATATTTTAATGGCTTTGCGTAAAAATCAACCATTAGTCTTTTTGTCATCCGTTTCTATAATTGTTGCAGGATTTTTATATACAGCCACCTCCCCTTTAACAAATTACTTTCTTGTATCTTTTGGGTCTTTCTTATTTGCTACACTACTTAGTATCGGTATAGATATGGGTATTATCAAGAAAGAGGATTGGTATTTTATATTCGCCTTCTTTTTCTTTTTATTAGTAGGCATCTTTTCGATTATTGTAGGCTTGATTAAAGCTCTCTATTTAATCCAATTTGAGAATGTGCCAGAAGTGTTATTTCTCGTAATATTGGTTTATATTATATTCCCTCTTCTTTTCCTTTTGAAAACAGATTATCCTGCCCTCAAAACGCTTGCAACCTCCTACAAACGTCTAAGAAAAATTTTCAAAGAAAAGAATGTAAAAGTCCGTCGAGCTATTTATTTAAAGATGGTATTGTTTTTCAGTTTTTATGTATACATTGTTGCTCATCTATATATAGGAATGCTTATTCTTTCACTGCTAAAACACCCCCAGTTGAGCCAGTGGGAAGGGATTATGTTTGGAGTAGGTATAATAGTGTGTATGGTTTGCTTTAATGTTACAACAAGGTTTCTGAAACAAGTTCATGAATAAATAGGAGTAATTTTATTTTATGCAAATAAATTGAGATTAATAATAAATAGTTATCATCATGCAACCTCAAACCTCCTACATTCAATTACTTCCCTTTCTTCCTCTTTTTATTAGCCTCTAACTCCTATACCCCTTCGGTCAGTAGCACCCTTATTTTTTACCCCTACTCCTCACCCACTCTTTACCTTTATCAGTAATGACCGCTTGGTAACTCGCTTTGCCAGTGCCAGTTTGTTTTTTAGTAAGTATCTTTTTAAGTGGATGACTGCAAAAATATTCATTGGAGTATAGGTTAGTCTAAAGTGTTTTATGCTTTTAATCTGTTTACCATTCCTATGAGGATTGCCATACTGCTGAAAGACAGGTGTCAGCCAAGGAACTGCGCATCCGAATGCATAAAATACTGTCCCAGGGTCAGGGCAGGTGATGAAACAATAATTATGGGAGAGGATGGAAAGCCTGTTATATCTGAGAAATTATGTGTCGGCTGCGGTATCTGTGTGCATAAATGCCCTTTTGATGCAATAAAAATTATTGGGCTGCCAGAGGAGTTAAAAGAAGAGGTTGTTCATCAGTTTGGGAAAAACGGTTTCAGACTGTTCAGACTGCCTGTTCCAAAAAAAGGGCAGATTACCGGCATACTTGGTCCCAATGGTATAGGTAAAACAACCGCGGTTAAGATTCTATCAGGTGAGCTTATACCAAATATAGGCCATTACAGGAAAAGGAAACCGAAATGGGAGCTTATCCTAAAAAAGTTTGCCGGGACAGAAATTGGTGATTATCTAAAAAAGGTATCCAACAATGAGATTAGAACAGCATTGAAGCCGCAGTATGTGGATAAAATATCAGATGCGTTTAACGGGACGGTTAAAGACCTGCTAAAAAATGTGAATGAAGAAATAGGAAATGTTGCAGAACAACTGGAAATCAGTTCCGTGCTTGATCAAAACATAAAAGAAATCTCGGGAGGGGAACTGCAGAGAACCGCGATAGCCGCAACAATGTTAAAAGATGCAGATGTTTACTTCTTTGATGAGCCATCCTCGTATCTGGATATTTACCAGAGACTCAAAATAGCAAAGGTTATCAGGAAACTATCTGAAACGAAGCAGGTTGTTGTCATAGAGCATGATTTAGCAGTTCTTGATTTCCTTGCAGACAATGTCCATCTGATGTATGGTGCTGAAGGTGCATACGGTGTTGTCACCCTGCCAAAAGCTGTAAGAAATGCGATTAACACATACCTTTCAGGTTTTCTGAAGGAGGAAAATATCAGGTTCAGGGGAAAACCCATTATGTTTGAGGCACATCCGCCAAGAAAGGAATGGGGTTTCATTGTTTTTCTCAGTTTTGATGAACTTGAAAAAAAGTATGAGAATTTTTCATTAAAAACAAAAAAAGGAGTTGTTCATAAAGGGGAGGTTGTCGGTATTGTTGGTCCTAATGCAACAGGTAAAACAACATTTGTGAAAATGCTTGCAGGTGTTATAAAACCATCAAAAGGGAATGTTACATCAATGAAGGTTAGTTACAAGCCACAGTATCTACGGGCTGAAAATGATGGACAGGAGAAAGAAATGCTTTATAAAAAAAATGATGCAACAA
>JAUWIS010000113.1 GCA_030605245.1 Methanobacteriota archaeon
ACCGTTGTCATATATGGTACGCCACAACAGCAGGTGGTGTTTATAAATCAGGGGGAGGGGTAACGATAACGGATGAGAATAACAATGTATTGTGGGCCAGACCATTACCACAGATAGCACTGGGACTAAACGAAGACAGCATAAGTACCTTGGTGGGCGATGGTAATCCATATGAGTATTGTGAATGGAAGATAGCATAACAATAAAGATGGGTGAGGATTAGTGATGAAAAGAATTTGGCTGTTCCTTATAATATTGGTTCTATGCGTTGCTTGTTTTAGTGACATCGGGATCTCCTCATCAGATCAAGGATATCAAGAGACTTGGCATGAATATAATATAAGCATAGATAAAACTGACGATGAAAAGCCTTCAATATATGAGAATATAGTCGCATGGGAAGGAGAAAAAGGCATTTGCATTTTTGATACTTTAAGCGGGACAAAAAAGACTATCCCCAGGATGGGGGGCAGGATGGAAGACCCAGATATCTATGGAGATATTATTGTGTGGGCGGATTATAGAAACGGAAATTGGGATATTTATATGTATAATCTTTCCTCTAACGAAGATCGGCAAATCACTAAAAATGCGTCGGATCAGGAACATCCCTCAATTTGTGGGGATATTATTGTTTGGCAAGATTCAAGAGGAGAAAAAACAAACATATGGATGTATAATATTAGCAGTGGGATTGAGAGACCTGTATGTCCTATAAATATGTCACAGATAATGCCTAGGATACATAATAACAAAATCGTGTGGAGTGAGTATGATTGGCACGGTAAAGGATATCCAAATATTGTTTTATACGACTTAGAAAAAGAAGATAAAATTTATGTTACAAATAATTCCTCTATTTATCAAACCA
Organism: Methanobacteriota archaeon; assembly: GCA_030605245.1. Classification (GTDB taxonomy): domain Archaea; phylum Thermoplasmatota; class JASEFT01; order JASEFT01; family JAUWIS01; genus JAUWIS01. The sequence continues at coordinate 872 of JAUWIS010000113.1, forward strand.
GTCCGACAATTTTTGAAGATAAAATAGTATGGGTTGATCTACGAAATGGTGATAGTGATGCATGGGTAAGCTGGGAGGTCTACCCTGTAAAAGTCAATAGTGACATATACATCTACAATATTACATCAAAAAAGGAAATGATAATATGTAACCATCCTGCTGGGCAATGGCAACCTGCCATACACGGTACAAAGATAATCTGGGCAGACCTTAGAAACGATGCGGATGGAGTTGATTTGGGTGACGGTACAGATAATGTTGACATCTACTTATACGATCTAAAATTAAAAAAGGAATATCAACTAACAACAAACAGTAAATCCCAAGGTGAAGGGGGTGAACAATGTACTGGAAGAAGTATAGATATATTTGGTAACATGATTGTTTGGGAAGATGAAAGAAACATGTACTGGAAAGATTACGGAAGTTTCAAGTTTTTAACGAATACGGATATATATCTTTACACAAATGAAAGTGTGAATGTTCCTATGCAGAATCAAAACGGTATTCGGGAATTATTGAGTCAGTACCGTTATATCTTGATAACAAGTATAGTAGCGGTTGCTCTGTTGATTTCGTTCATATATTACAAGATTAAGATGAGGAAGTTAAAACATGAAAAGTGAATATGTGAGACGATTCAGGTATGACTACATCACCCTTGGTGCAGACACCGACGGCGACTCCCTCTCTGATTGGGAGGAGGTGGAGGTTTACAAGATATATAGTGTATATAAGAGATGAGGTATGCGTTGCTGATTGGTGGTGGATTTCTATCTCTCATTTGGAAATCATTTTCTTAGGTTTTCTCTGACCTAGAAAACATGGATACCTTTTTCACCGCTTCAACACCTTTATCTGTTAAAACAAATTCCGCATAATTTCCATCAGGGATTGACCTGTGTTTTATGATTGTTGCCTTTCTCCTGTTCCTGTTCAGTTTATCAAGTCTTATTATTGCTTTTGCAGAATGCTTTAACGCCTGACCCCCAAGGGGTTCAATCTCATTTTTTTCAATGTTTGTGGATACCTGATTTGTAACAACAACAGGTATGCCTTTTTTTCTGGCAACAGCAAGGAGTTTTGTAATTTGCTGGGAAAGCATTCTCAGGCTTTCAACATCATGCCCGTTCCCAAGAAGATACCTGTAAAACATTGTTGCCGAATCCAGAACAATCAGGTTAACATCACTGTTTTCAGCAAGATGCGCTGCTTTATCTATTATCTTATCCTGTTCCTCAAGCGAATATGGTTCAAAAAATAATATGTTTTTTGCTATTCTATCAAAGCTGTTTCCGCAGATTTGTTTCAATCGTTCAATACTAACGCCTTCTGTGTCTATGTAAACAACCTTTCCATTTCCAGCACAGTTGCGCGCAATCTGAAGGCATATGTTTGTTTTACCTGAGCCTGCTTCACCATAAAACTCTGTTAATGCTCCTGCCTCAATGCCTCCACCGAGCAGTTCATCAAGTGTTTTGCATCCTGTTCTTGTTCTCATAGAAACAAATCCTCTATTTCATCTGCTTTAACCAGTTCTATTTTTTTCCCCATAGCAAATCGTTTGAGTTCTTTTGGGGAGTTTATGCTGACAATCAATCCTACATCAGCTCGCAGTTTCTCAATTGTGCTAAGAGCATTTTTTGCATCCTCAAGAGACGCTCTGTCAAAATATTTTGCGATTATCCTGTAGTTGTCCTTTGATCCTGCGGCATCTACATCTTCCAGGTTTATGATTTTGTATCCTGAGGAAACAAATTTTTCCTTTATCTTATCAACATATCTTTCCTTTGACCTGAGCATTTTAACAAAATCATCAGCCATTATTCTAACATAGCCATCATGCCCTATTATGTATATGATAGAAACATCATCGGGTGGCATTTTCATCTTTTTTATAATCCCTGGGTATTCCTCTATCATTGCTGGTATCCTGAAGGCGAACCTGCATAGCTTGTTCGGGTCATCATCCGTGAAGGTTGTACTTTCATTCATCTCAAGTTTTTTTCTTATTTTTTCCACAATTTTGTCATCATGTTCCTTCCTGCTTCTGACAAGCACATCAATAATTTTTGGCTGAACATTAACAACCTCTTTCTCCCCGATCAGGCACACATTTGTTAAAGATTTCATATCATCTATTTTTATTCTCTCAACAAGGCGTTCAACATCGTTTACCATATCAGGATATCTGTTTGGTGATCTGACAGCCAAAACCCTAAAATTGTTCTCATTGAGAACTCTATATTCATAATCCTTCATCTTTTCCCTTATCCCAGAAAATCTTTCATCATTCATACTATATATCAATGGCAATGTTAGATAAAAAGGTTTTTGATTGCAGGACGCTATATTGTTTCTGATGATCAGGCAGCCAATTGTCAGCGTACTAGGACATATAGACCATGGGAAAACGCAGTTTCTTGATACTATCAGGGGAACTGCTGTTGTTAAACGGGAGGCAGGCAGAATAACCCAGCACATTGGTGCGACTGAGATACCAATGGATGTTATCCGAAAAATATGCGGTTCTCTGTTTGGTAATAAAAGATTTACTGTCCCAGGATTATTGTTTATTGATACTCCCGGACATCAGGCATTCACAACACTCAGGGCGCGTGGAGGGGCATTATCGGATCTTGCAGTCCTTGTTGTTGATATCAATGAGGGTTTCAAACCACAGACAGTTGAATCCTTAAACATTCTTAAAAGATATAAAACACCATTTGTGGTAGCGGCGAACAAGATTGACCTGATAAATGGTTGGGTATCAGAAAAGAGGGCTTTTGCAGAATCGTTTAAAGCACAGGGTGAACCTGCAAGGGAGTTACTTGACAAAAAGATTTATGAGCTCATAGGTGAACTATATAACCATGGTTTTTCATCAGAGAGATATGACAGGGTTACTGATTTCGCAAAAAACATAGCGATTGTTCCAATATCTGCAAAAATAGGTGAGGGAATACCTGATATACTTATGATTCTTGTGGGACTTGCACAGAGGTTCCTTGAGTCACAGCTTGAGACAATAAATGTTGGTGAAGGAACAGTGCTTGAGGTGTAAGAGGAAAAAGGGCTTG
>JAUWIS010000146.1 GCA_030605245.1 Methanobacteriota archaeon
ATCAGGGCAGACTTTTGCTGTTTTGCTTTCAGGTGTAATACTTGGGAAACATTATGGTGGTCTTAGCCAGGGTGTTTATGCAGGACTTGGTTTCGCTGGTGTTCCATGGTTTGTAGGTTGGACTGGTGGTCTTGGTGTTTTGTTTGGACCAACAGGCGGATACATAATTGGTTTTATTCTCGCTGCGTTATTTATAGGATGGGTTGTTGACTCAAAAATCAGGACAAGAAGTTTCTTGGGTATGATTGGTTTAATGCTGTTTGCTGATATAATGCTGATTCTTATTCCTGGAACATTATGGCTGTATGTATGGTTGAACCTTTTTTATTCTGTTAGTATAGGTGAAGCATTGCTCATGGGTTTCATTCCTTTCATAGCAGTGGATTTCCTAAAGGTTTTTGCTGCTGGAACAGCCGGGCGATTGATAATACCAAAATCTGCTTAATGGAGGATTATGAAATTGAGGGGGCATCATCTGATATGTCTTCAGTTTTTTAAAGGAAAAGGATACAACAAGGATTTTGTTGAGAATGCAAAAAAGATGGTTGAGTTCTGGGAAAACAATCCTGCGGAAATAGTGAAAGAGGCAGATGATGTATGCAAAAGATGTCCTTTCCAAAAAAACGGGAGATGCAGTCATCCTAAATACAAAGTTGATGAGATTGATGAACTTGCACTCACACTTTTAGGATTAAAAACGGGGGATAAGGTAAAAAAGGATTTTGTGAAAAAACAGTTGCCAAAAATATTTGAGGAATGGAAAGAAAAAGCATGTAGAAATTGTGAATGGAAAAAAATATGCAAGGATGAATACAAAATCATGAAAGAATCATCTTAGATGTATAACATCACCTGAAACAATTTTTTCACCGGATTCAAGAACAAGTCTGCCGTGTTCATCTACATCTACTGCTTTCCCGTCAATAACTTTGTTTACTGTTTTTATTTTTACCTTTTTTCCTATTGTGGATGAAAGTTTTTTGTATTCATCCAAAACATTTTCCTCAGAGCATTCTTCAAAATTCTTCAGGATATTTTTTAAAACCTCATCTTTAGAAATATTTTTTCCTGTTTCCTGCTTTATTGATGTCGCTATCTTTAGGGGTGATACATTTATGTTTACACCAATACCAACAACACAGTAATCTTTAAAACATTCAATAAGTACACCTGAGATTTTTTTGTTTTTTATCATAACATCGTTAGGCCATTTCAACACGGGGTTTAAACCAAAATTTTTTAATGAGGACGCAACAGAAACGCCTGATATTAATGGAAGGAGAGGATTTTTTTTGGTAACAACAGAAAAATAAAGCCCTCCGATGGGTGAAAGCCATTCCCTGCTCATCCTCCCCTTTCCTTTAGTTTGTTCATCAGAAACAACAACAAAATCTCTTTCACCTTTCATTTCATGGAAAAATGCAGGGCATTTTTCCTGAAATATTAGGAATTTGCTCTGCAAATTCCGTAATAGAGCGATTTCTTTTGCCACATCATTGGTTGATGACACCTGATTGAAGTGATATATTTTCATTTACTCACATGAAGGTTGGTGGGCTCCCAACTGTCAGATAAACTGCTTTTTCATCACCAATGTTTTTTGCCCCATGTGGAACATTTGATTGATGCCAGAGCGCATCCCCTTCCTCCATTGTGTATGTTTTCTCCCCAATCCTGTACTCTATTTTTCCTTTAAGCAAAAGGTGTATTTCCTCCCCTTCATGCTTATACAGTTTTGATTCTACACCAATCTCTATCTCTGATATTACTGCTTCCATTCTCTCAGATTTCATCAGCATCCTGAATATTTTACCATGCTCTTTTGTTTTATATTTTTCCTCCCCTTTTTTTATAAATATTTCATCCATTTTTTCTCACCCCAACAAACCTATGAATACACCAGCAGCCACAGCTGACCCTATTACACCTGCAACATTTGGGCCCATGGCATGCATCAGTAAAAAGTTATTCGGATCTTCCTTCTGCCCCATTCTCTGAACAACCCGTGCGGACATTGGAACAGCGGAAACACCTGCTGCACCAATCATAGGATTTATTTTTCCTTTTGAAAGTTTATAAAATAACTGTCCGAAAAGTACACCACCTGCTGTTGCTGTCGCAAATGCAATAATGCCAAGGAATAGTATCTTCAGTGTATCCATGTTCAGGAATTTACCTGCGGTCATCATGTATCCTATCCCAAGTCCAAGGAATATTGTAGCAATATTTATCAACTCATTTCCTGCACATTTTGAAAGTCTGTCTGTAACACCTGATGTTCTGAATAAATTGCCAATCATGAGCATCCCAACCAATGGTAATGCGGATGGGACAAGAAGACCGACTATGAGTGTTACAATTATTGGGAAAACAATCTTTTCAACAGGTTTTACCTCCCTCATGTTTTCCATTTTTATCATTCTCTGCTTTTTTGTTGTTACAGCCTTTATTATTGGCGGCTGGATTATTGGAACAAGCGCCATGTAGGAATACGCTGCTACAGTAACAGGTACTAAAATCTCAGGTGCGAGTTTCGCTGCCGTATAAATTGTTGTAGGACCATCAGCACCACCAATAATTCCTATAACCGCAGCTTCGTTAAGTCCGAAGCCAAAAAGAACTGCTGTTAGCATTGCACAGTATATTCCAATCTGGGCAGCAGCACCAAGCAAAAATGTTTTTGGGTTTGCAAGCAACGGAGTGAAATCGGTCATTGCTCCTATACCAAGAAAAATAAGCAGAGGTATAACCTCCGTTTTAATAAGATGTTCGTAGATTAAGTCCATAAAACCGCCAACCTCTGTAATACCTGTTAGCAGGTTTGCAAGTATTGCGGAAAAACCTATTGGTCCAAGCAGCAGTGGCTCCATTTTTTTTGCGATAGCAAGATAAAGTAAAATTAATCCTATGATAATCATTATAATGTTTCCAAATGTTATGGATTCAAAACCTGTTATGGATTTTATGGATTCAAATATGGATTTTATGGATTCAAAACCTGATGGAAACAACCCGAACAAATCAACCACCTTTTGCATA
>JAUWIS010000005.1 GCA_030605245.1 Methanobacteriota archaeon
AAGAAGGAGTGATAAAATGAATCCATTAAAAATCTTTGAGGAAGAAACAAAAAAATTGTTAAATGATGCACTACAAAAACTCAACCTGAAAACAGGGATTGCTCTTGAAACACCACCTGAGGGAAAAGGTGATTTTGCGTTTGCCTGCTTTCCCTTATCAAAAATCCTAAAAAAAGCGCCTGATAAAATCGCGGAGGAGATTGTAAAAAACATTGGCAAAACAGAGAGTATAGAAAAGGTTGAAAACACTGGTGCTTATGTGAATTTTTATGTTGATGAGGAGAAGTTGAAAGAAATCACTATTAAATCTATTCTTGAAGAGAAAGGAAAATATGGTTGTTTTCCTCAAAAAAATGTCAAAATCATTCTTGAGCATACATCCGCGAATCCTACAGGTCCTATACATGTTGGCAGAGCAAGAAACCCCATAATTGGTGATTCTCTTGCACGAATACTGAAGGCTTACGGCTACAACGTGAAAACAGAGTATTATGTGAATGATATAGGTAAGCAAGTAGTGATCATGGCATATGGAGAGTTCCTATTGCCTAAAACCTTCGATGCGCGATTGTCTCAAAAAAATCAACGCAATAAAGCTGATCATAGGATGGTTGGGTACTATCGATGGGCAAATGAACAGATGGAAAAAAGTAAAGAATTCTCAGAGAAGATTTCTGAATGGTTACGTAGATGTGAAAAAGGGGATAAAGAAATTGTGGAGTTGGTCCAAACAAGTTGTAAGCAGGTGTTAAATGGAACCAAACAAACCCTGAAAAGAATCAATGTTGACATTGACAAATACATCTGGGAGTCAACATTTGTAAAAAAGGGACGTGTGGATGAAGTCATTGGTAAACTAAAAAAATCTGAACACTGCAAAAATGAAAATGGCGCTTATTATCTTGACTTGGAAAGTTTTGGAATACATGGAAGGGACACCAGATTCTTTTTCACGAGGAAGGATGGAACAAGCCTTTACACAACGCGTGATTTAGCATACCATTTATATAAGTTCAAAAACTCTGACATAGCAATCAATGTTCTTGGTGAGGACCATAAACTTGAGACAAAACAACTGAGCATTGCTTTAGACCTGCTCGACATAAAAAAGAAACCTGAGATTGTTTTCTACTCCTTTGTCTCACTGCCAGAAGGAAAGATGTCAACAAGAAAAGGCAGGGTTGTTTATCTTGATGATTTGATTGATGAGGCAGTAGAAAGGGCTTACAATGAGGTGAAGAAAAGAAGGAATGAGTTTTTACAGCATGAGTTCAAGGAGAGAAATGAGGAGCAGATGAAAAGAATCGCAAAAACAATTGGTACAGGCGCAATAAGATATAATATTATAAGGGTTCAGAATGAAAAACAAATAATGTTCAGATGGGAGGATGCACTGAACTTTGAAGGAAACTCGGCACCATTTATACAGTATGCGCATGCAAGAGCCTGCTCAATCCTGACAAAAGCAGATGGTTACAAAAATTTTGATGTAAAATTTTTAAATGATGAAACAGAAATCAGATTAATAAAAAAACTTGCGGAATTCCCAAATATTGTTGAGGAATCTGCTGTTTCAAGAAAACCACATAAAATTGCGGGCTATGTTTTTGAGCTTGCATCATCTTTCAACCAGTTTTACAGGGACATGCCTGTTCTGAAAGCAGAGGAATATGAGAGAAATGCACGTCTTGCACTTGCTGACTGCTTCAGGAGTGTTTTAAAAAATGCTCTGAATCTTTTGGGGATAGATGCGCCTGAGGAGATGTAAATGTTCCTGTAACAGGAACAAAATATTTAGGTGATAGAAACAAATTTGATGGTGCTATTTGTCCTTATCCATCTTATTACACAATTTTTCCCAGAATCCTATTAGTATCGGTCTGATTTTCTTATACTCCTTTTCTGAGAGATTGCAGAAGAACACATCTTCAATAGCATCCATCTCTTTCTCTGTTACATCTATACTTATTTTTATAATACATAAAGATGTTATTTAACATATAATTTTTTGGAACGGGGTTAGCGCCGTCCCACAACACAAAAAACTAAAAATTTAAGTATTACTACAGTAATACTATATGACATGGAGACAATAAATGTGAAAATGCCAGAGGAACAGGTAGAGGAAATCTACAGGTATCTCAAGAAACATAGGTATCCTTCAAGAAGTGAGTTTATCAGGGATGCTGTAAGAAGGATGATGGAGCCGAGACTCAGTGAAGAAGCATTAATGGATGTTATCCAAGCAAGACTTGAAGCGAAGCAAGGTAAAGGAATATCCATAGAAGAGCTTATATGAAATACAAGACAATTTTCATGCCGATAACATAAAAACTCTTAAAAACTTTAAAGTCAATTGAGCTTATATGAAACACAATATAATTTTCATGCCGACAGCAAAGAAAAAGCTGGAGGGGCTTGAAAAAACTGTAAGAAAAAGAATTTTGAGAAAGTTACTGAGCATAGAAGAAGATCCAAGAAGATACCTCAAAGGATTAACAAGGATAAATGCATATAGGTTGAGAATTGGAAAATATAGAATCATAATGGACGTAGATGAAAATAAAAAAATTATAAACGTTTTAGCATTAGGGATTAGAAAACAAATGTATAAAAGATGAGACGTCCTAAAACATAAAAAGGCGTTAACCCTATTCATCATCATGAACCCAGACCTCAGAAAAATACTTGAGAAGCAGCATTACAAAATCGTTGGAGAACATTCAGGTGTTAAAACCTGTCACTGGTTAAAGGAAAAACTGATTAGAAACAGACCATGTTACAAGGAAAAGTTTTATGGAATCCAGTCGCATCGTTGTTTGCAAATGACACCAACAATTAATCAATGCACCCAGAACTGCCTATATTGCTGGAGGTATCAGGATTTCACCGAGCAGGAAATAAAAAAGTATGATGAACCGGAGTTTATCTTGGAGAAAAGCATAGATGCGCAAAGAGAACTGATTTCCGGCTTCAAAGGTGATTCAAGATGCAAGAAGGAAATGTTTGAGGAGGCATCAAATCCCAATCAGGTTGCTATATCACTTTCAGGTGAACCGACAATTTACCCAAAACTTTCTGAGTTCATAGAAGTTTGTCGTAAAAAGAATATGACAACTTTTGTTGTCTCAAATGGAACAAAACCAGATGTAATTGAGAATCTAAAACCAACACAGCTTTATGTTAGTGTTTCCGCGCCAAACAAGGAAATTTATAAAAGGCTTTGTCTACCTATGATAAAAGATGGATGGGAAAAAACCAATGAATCCCTTGAGGTTTTATCATCTTTGGATACAAGAACTGTTGTCAGGCATACGCTTGTTGATAAATGGAATATTACGGAAAAGCCAAAGGCTTTTCCTAATATGCTAGGAAAAGTGCAAAGCACTTTTCCGTCGCATCTCGGATGGGAAGATTCAGGGGAAGGCTCTTCCCCTTCTCTCCAAATTTCTTCGAAATTTGTCGAAGAATATGCAAAGCTTGATATGAAGGCAGAGCCTGATTTCATAGAATGCAAGGCATACATGTTTGTTGGCTACTCGCGCCAGAGGATGAATCTTGAAAACATGCCATCCCATGAAAAAATAAAAAGTTTTGCTGAGAAACTATCAAACTTAACCGGTTACGAGATTGCGGGTGAGAAAAAGGATTCAAGGGTTGTTGTTCTTGCTAAGGATAAAAATAAAATGAGGATTTGAAACAGAAGGGAAACTTTTTTAAATAATTTTTCTATACATTATACTGTGAAGAAAGGTGTTTATCTAAATTTTTCACCTGTTATTCTTTCAAACAAATCAATGTAGAGCCTGCTTACTTTCTGAATTTTATCATGAGGCAAAGCTGGAATATCCGGCTCAGGCAATCCGTTTTTTCTTGCGCTCATGAGTTTTTCATGATAGTTTATTTCCCTGTAATACTGCCTAACATATTCTTTGCTGAGTTCAACAAACTCCCCTTTTTCATATTTATCTGCATCCCAGAACCTGTCCTCATCAGCAGTACCAAATGTGTCAATCAGCATTATATCCCTGTTCTCATCAAATGCAAACTCCTTTTTCCCATCAACATGGATAAGACCTCTTTGCCTTACGGCACTATTTATTTCATTATCTATTCTAAAAAATATTTCTTTTATCTTTTCATACTCATCTTTGGACAGTCTAGATATTCTCAATGCTTCATCTAAACCTATGTTTCTGTCTGTTTTTTCAAGTTTTGTTGTAACCTCAAAAAAAGGTGTTGGAAGTTTATCACCGTATTTCACATTGTAATCAGGATTAAAACCGAGTGTTTCATTTTTGATTTCTTTGTTTTTTATCCTGTCAAAAAGTGAGCCTGCGATGTAGTATCTGCAGATGAACTCCAATGGTATCAGATGATTTGTTGTTTTTTCATTCAGTTTAGAATAATCTTTGATAACATCAACCTTTTTCACCCTCATCCTGTTAGGTCCTGTTGTTTTAATAAAATGTGTTTTAACACCAATGTTTTCTGCAACCATGAACCAGTAACTACTTGTCCTGCATAATGTTTCACCTTTAGATGGGATGTTTGAGGGTATAACCTTATCAAAAACTGAGATATGGTTTGTGAAGAAAAACTCTAACTCATTTTCATTCTCTGTTTCATAAACCTCTTTGACCTTCCCTTTCCTTATCAGTTTCATTGTCATAGTATCGGATAAAAAGAATTTAATGGTTTCTAATGATGAAAAGCATTTAATACTTTCTAATATATTCATATTAAATGGATAAAAACATTGCTGAAACATTGGAGACCTATAATCAGGATATTACAATCGGCACACTGGGCTCACATTCTGCATTGAATATTTTTAAGGGTGCAAAAGAGGAAGGTTTTAAAACAGTGTGCGTTTGTAAAAAGGGGGATGAAATTGTTTACTCACGTTTTCCATTGGCTGATGAGATAATTAGGGTTAATGATTTCAAGGAACTTTTAGATGAAAAAATTCAGGATAAACTAAAAAAAATGAACACAGTCCTTATTCCACATGGCTCATTTAATGCATACATTGGTACCGAGAATATGCTCAAAAAACTGTCTGTACCGATGTTTGGAAACAAGAGCCTTTTACATTGGGAAACAAACAGGGAGATGCAGAGGAAATGGCTCATTGATGCAGGCTTAAAACTTCCAAAGATGTTTAAATCCCCTGAGGATATAAATAATCTTGCGATTGTGAAATACCCTGGTGCAAGAGGAGGAAAAGGATATTTTCTTGCGCATTCAAAAGAATCTTTTTATAAAAAAGGAAGAGAAATGATAAATAAGGGTCATATGTCTGAGGATGAATTAAAAAATGCGCATATCCAGGAGTACATAATTGGTGTGAATATATATACATCATATTTTCATTCTATGCTTAATAATGAAACAGAGTTTTTTGGTGTGGATAAAAGATATGAGAGTTTCGCTGATAACATAGGCAGGATACCAGCGGATGAGCAGATAGAAATGAGCATCAACCCTACATACACAATTGTCGGGAATATACCATTAACACTCAGGGAATCATTGCTACCAGAATACATCAGGATGGGTGATAAAGTTGTAAAGCAGGCAAAAAAGATAGCAACACCTGGCATCATAGGCCCATTCTGCCTGGAAACGGTTGTTAAAGAAAACCTTGACATAGTTACTTTTGAGATTTCTGCGCGGATTGTCGCAGGAACAAATGTTGGCATAGGTACATCACCATATGCATATTTGAAGTATGGGGAAAAAATGTACATGGGCAGAAGGATAGCGAAAGAGATAAAAAATGCAGTGAAAACTGATAGATTGAAGGATGTTGTGACATAGGAAAAAAGTAAGAGAATGAGAATGGAAGAGGAAATAATAATCAGGGGAATAACAAATCAAGGTCATGGAGAAAAATGAAAAAACTTAATCTTACAATTGAGGATGTATTAAAGAAACTTGAAAAAAAAGAGATAAGTATGAATGAGGCAAAGAAGGAGATAGGAATACTTACAATTGAGAAAGTTGGAAATGCAATGCTTGATATTCACAGAAAATATAGAAGAGGTGTCCCTGAGGTTGTTTTTGGTGAAGGAAAGGAAACAGAGGATATTGCAAAGATTGTGAAAACACTTGTGAAAAGAAATGGTTATGCATTAATTACAAGGATGAACAATTACAGTAAAATAAAAAGCGGGTTAAAGGGGTTTGATCTCGAATACAATAAAAAAGCAAAGGCATTGCTTGTGAAAAAGAAAAATTATGTCTTTCCTAAAAATGGTAAAATCGGGATAATCACTGCTGGAACAACGGATATTCCTGTTGCTGAAGAAGCAAAAATTGCTGCCGAAACCATGGGCTGTGAAGTGTTTAAATCATACGATGCTGGAATATCAGGATTGCACAGGGTTTTTGAACCGATTAAAGGAATGATGGAAAAAAATGTTTCAGCAATTATTGTGGTCGCAGGTATGGAGGGTGCCCTGCCATCGATTGTATCTAGCCTCGTGGATGTGCCCGTGATCGGCGTACCAACATCTGTTGGCTATGGCATAGGGGAAAAAGGTGCTGGTGCGCTTACAACAATGCTTCAGACATGCTCACCAGGACTTGCTGTTGTGAACATTGACAATGGTTTTGGTGCAGGTGTTTTCGCAGGGCTTGTCGCAAGGAGGAGGTAAACATGGCTGAGGTAGGAATAATACTGGGAAGCATATCTGATAAGGAGATAGGGAAAAAATGCGTTGAAACGCTTAAAAAGCTGGGAATAGATTATAAAGTTACAGTAGCATCTGCGCATAGAACACCTGAAAGGGTAAAAAGTATTGTGAAGGAATATGAGAAAAATGGTGTGAAGGTTTTTATCGGGATTGCAGGCCTTTCTGCAGCTCTGCCAGGGGTTATAGCAAGTCTGACAGCAAAGCCGGTTATAGGTGTTCCAACAGATGCAGCGCTGGATGGTCTTGATGCATTGCTCTCCATGTCCCAGATGCCTAGTGGTGTACCTGTTGCGGCTGTTGGTGTTAATAACGGGAAAAATGCAGCATTGCTGGCAGCTGAAATCATAGGTGTGTCTGACAGTAAAGTAGAGGAAAAAATAAAAGAATACAGGAATGAACTTGCAGTTAAAACAGAATCATCTGCGAAAACATTAGAAAAATTATAGGAGTTTACAAAGCATGAAAAAACTTAAAATAGCATGTGCTCAAATTGATCTGGTGCTTGGTGATAAAAAACCAAACTTAGAAAAAGCATCTAAATTTGCATCTATAGCATGCAGTAGAGGAGCTGAGATTATTTGTTATCCTGAATATCTTACAACTGGTTATGCACCCGAAAAAATCAATAACCTAGCTGAACCTATTCCAGGACCAAGTACTGAAAAACTGCAATTAATAGCAGAAGAAAATAATATTTGCATTGTTGCAAGTCTTGCTGAAGTCTTTAGAGATAAGCTGTATAATACATGCATATTCATAGATTCAGAAGGTAAAATTTTAGGTAAGTATAGAAAAGTACATCTGTTTCATACAGAGCCAAATTACTTTCAGCATGGCAATGAATACGTAACTTTTGATACTAAATTTGGCAAAGTCGGTTTAATGATATGCTACGATACAATTTTTCCAGAGGTAGCGAGAATGCTTGCTCTTGAAGGCGCTGAAGTTATATTCATGCCTGCCAACTGGCCTGAGCCTTTTGTCTCTCAATGGTTATTGGCAACGGGTGCACGCGCACTTGACAATCAGGTATGGATAGTAGCTGCCAACCGAGTTGGTACAGATGACACGTTTACATACTTCGGGCGGAGTAGGATTGTTGACCCGTATGGTAATTCAGCAGTTGAATGTAGTGGTAATAATGAAGAAATAATCACAGCTAAACTTGAACCGAAAAAATCAGGAGAATTTAAGAATACTGTCAACTTTTTACAGGATAGACAGCCGAAAACCTATACCCGAGTATCTAGCCATTAATCACAAAGAAAAAATTAAACTTTACAACACCAGTGATTTAAAACAAGTGTTTTTTATAAAGTCTCCATGCTTTACTAAAACATTCTTAGCCAAAATTAAATATAGTTAAAAGTTATGCATATCTGATGAGCAGCGTAGCAAAAACGAAAAAGAGAACATTAAAAAGGAAAGGTCCTGGTCTGAAGAAAGAACTCGGGCTTCTTGAGCTTTTCTGCATATCATCAGGCGCTATGATTAGCTCAGGACTGTTTATTCTGCCAGCACTGGCGTATGCAAAAACAGGTCCTTCAGTGATTCTTGCTTATCTGGTGGCCAGCATGATGGTTATACCAACCATGCTCTCCAAGGCTGAGCTTGCTACAGCCATGCCAAAGGCAGGAGGTAATTTCTTTTTTATAGACAGAAGTATGGGTCCTAGGATGGGCACACTCGGGGGACTGGCTGACTGGTTTTCTTTGTCATTTAAAAGCGCCTTTGCCTTGTTAGGAATAGGTATATTTGTATTGCTTATTAATCCGGGTATTACAGAGCTTCAGATAAAACTTGTTGCTGTAGCATGCTGCCTGTTTTTTACTTTTGTAAATATAATCGGTGCTAAACTCACAGGGAGGTTTCAGATAGCCATGGTTGTCACCCTTGTCTCCTTACTTGTTTTATATGTTGTTGCTGGTCTTTTCTATGTTCACCCCCACAGGTACACACCGTTTATGCCTTTCGGTCTTGGTTCTGTTTTTGCAACAGCAGGTCTTGTTTTTATTTCCTATGCAGGTTTAACAAAAATTGTTGGCGTTGCAGAAGAGGTTAAAAATCCGGGACGGAATATACCCAGAGCACTGTTTCTCTCCTGGGGCATTATGTCTTTACTTTATGTTTTAGTCCTTTTTATAACGGTAGGCCTGGTGGACAGGAATCCACTGCAAAACTCTCTCACACCAATCTCACTTGGTGCAGGCACTTTCATGGGCTGGGGCGGCTGCATAATAATGGGCATCGCAGCAATTCTGGCATTTGCTACCACAGCCAATGCAGGACTGCTGGCTGCTTCCAGAACACCAATGGCTATGGGTAAAGATGAATTATTACCGCATGCTTTAGGGAAAGTATCTAAGCGCGGAACACCTGCTTTCTCTATAATCTTCACTTCTTCCTTCATGATTTGTGTTATTTTGTTTCTGGATCTTGAAAACCTTGTTAAGGCAGCTTCAACCATGATACTTATGTTGTTCGTATTTGTAAACCTATCCCTTATCATTATGAGGGAAAGTAAAATACGAAACTACCGACCTAAGTTCAGGTCTCCTTTGTATCCATGGATTCAGGTAATTGGGATTGCTGGATATATTTCTCTTATTTTTGTAATGGGGGTAATTCCTATTCTGATAGTTGGGGTTTTCATTCTTTGCGGATTGGGCTGGTATTGGCTCTATGCAGGCAGTAAAATAAAAAGGGAATATGCCCTCTTACATGTAGTCGAAAGGGTTACAGGGGTTAAATCAACGAATTACTTGGTGGATGAGGAGTTAAGGGAGATACTGATAGAAAGGGATGATATTACTGAGGAGAGGTTTGAGCGTTTGATTAAAAAATGTGTGATACTTGATTTTGATGACCCACCCTCGCCAGGGGTTCTTACTAAACAGATTGCACACATACTTAAAGAAGACGTAGGCGTGAATGAAAACAAAATATTCCGTTTATTATTGACCAGGGAAAAGAAAAGGAGTGTAATGATTAAACCAGGTGTGATTGTACCATCCATAACCATTCCCGGACACAAAAAATCAGATATCATTCTGGTCAGATGTAAAAAAGGCATTAGTTTTTCTAAGGATTATCCTCCTGCTAATGCTGTATTTATAATGGCATCTACTCCTGATGAAAAACATTTTTATCTTCACTCCCTTATGTGGCTCACCCAGATAGCAGAAAGTTCTGATTTTGAAATGAAATGGTTAAATGCCCTAAATACTGGCGAGTTAAGAGAGATTATTTTATCATCACGGAAGGAAACAAAAGTTTTAAGCAATACAGATTTATACACAGAATAAGATATAAGATTATGCAGAATCCATTTGAAAAAAATATAGACAATGGTTCAATATGTGCATTTTGCAAAGGCTCAAAAATGCTCTGTGGAAAGAAAAGATGCCCTATTCTTGTAAAATTTTATGCCCAGATGAAAACAAAAAAACTCATAGACTCTTTAACAATTGAGGGTTCTTCACCACCAGGTGTTTTTGTTGGAAGAATAGGATACCCTTATGTTTCAGTAGGACCGCTTGTCCCGCCAATCCATGGGGACACATCATTGCTTGACACACCAGAACTATGGCTTGGGAAAAGTATTGATGAGATTGTTGATTTTAGGTCAGCGCTTATAAGAGGAAAACACCGGATTAAAATAACGGATATTGATGAAAAAATCGCTGAGAAAACAAGAAATCTTGCATTATCCATATCTCCGGCGGATGTTGAGGTGGAATTCACAAAAAAACCAACCGGTAGAATTGTTTTGGATGATGAGGTACAGCCTTATGGTCCTTCAGCAGAGTTAAAAAAGATGGATACAGGAAATATAAAGTTTGATTATAAAATTGAGAAAGCATACTATGATACGGATTTAAAAGCGAAGGATGCTGTTCTTGAATTACACAAAAAGGGAGCTTTTGTTTCACGAATCCAGAAAGCGTTTTCTGTCGGTGCTTTTGGAATAAAAAAACACAGAAAATTTGTTCCAACAAGATGGAGTATAACCGCTGTTGACAGCATGATAGGAAAGGAACTCAGGGAAAAAATAAAAGATTATCCTTTGATAAACATGCACAGGATTTATGAATCATGGGAGCTTGACAACAGGTTCATTGTTCTTATGATGCCTCTTTCATGGAGGTATGAGCTTGTTGAGGCATGGTATCCTAACACGGTATGGAATCCGATGGGTAAAAAAATTGTTATTTTTTCATCCAGTGAAGGGTATCATGGTAGGAAAACTTATGCGGAGATAGGCGGATGCTACTATGCAGCACGTCTTGCAACAACAGAGTTTCTAAACAAAGAAAGAATAAAGTCAGGTATAGTAATACTCAGAGAAGCCCATCAATGTTATAATATGCCTGTTTGTGTATCTAATGTCAGGGAGAATTTCAGAAACGCTTTCAAAAAAGTACCAAGAAAGTTTGACACATTGTCTGAATCGTTATCATATATTTCCTCAAAACTAAATATAAAAATGAAAAGATGGATAAATAACAGTAAAGTCCTGAAGGATATAGTTTATCAGAAAAGGATTGAGGACTATGAAAATCAATGAAATAACCTGCAAAACCGCTTTATCTGCTTCCAGACTGCCTGGGCTGGATTATGCATTAAACCCTTACAGGGGATGCGCACATAGCTGTGTTTACTGTTATGCGCCATCTGTTTTAAATGAAAAAAGAAAATGGGGTAGTTTTGTTGATGTAAAAAGAAACCTGCCAAACATCTTAGCAAAGGAATTAAAAAAGAAGAAAAAAGGAAGGATTGGTATTGGCACTGTGACAGACCCTTACCAGCCTGCTGAGAAAAAATATGAAATAACAAGAAGATGCCTTGAGATTCTGCTTAAATATGATTTTCCTGTATGTATTCAAACAAAATCCTCCTTGGTTTTACGGGATCTTGACCTAATAAAAAAATTCTCAGAGAGGGAGGTTGGTTTCACAATCACAACAATTGATGATGAAGCAAGGAAAAAATACGAGCCATATTCCTCATCTGTTGAAAAAAGATTATCAGCGTTAAAAATACTTGAAGAAAACAGTATTAAAACATGGGTTTTCATAGGACCAATAATGCCGTTTATCACTGAGAAAAATATTGATAAGTTGATAGAAAATATTGCCAAAGTTGGGGTAAAAAAGGTTATAGTTGACAGACTCAACCTGAAACCTGGTGTGTGGGAAAAAATCAAAAATTTTTTATCAGAATACTATTCTGGACTCATACCAAGATATGAACAGGTTTTGTTCACAAAAAATGATTATTTTGAAAGGATTGAAAAAAGAATTTCTATCTTATGCAAAAAATACAATATAAAATGTGAGAAGGCATTTTGAATCATCTCAACCTAATTGTTTCAAGGTTAAGCGGCGCCCTTGTTTCAAAACCATATTTTTTATGCAGTGTGGACGCAAGGTCAATGCATTTTATGTTATCGCCATGACCCAGGAGGATTCTTTCAGGCCTGGGCTCCATCTTGTATACATAGTTCAGAAGCTGGCGGCGGTCGGAATGTCCCGAGAAACCATCAACCGTCTCCATGTTCATTTTCACATTCACTGTAATTGTTTTTCCTTTTTCTGAAAACTGCATTTCTTCCATCCCATTCTGAAGACGGCGCCCGAATGTTCCTTCTGCCTGATAACCAACAAATATTAATGTGTTTTCCGGTTCTGAAACCCATGCCTTTATGTACTCCATCACAGGACCACCGTTCAGCATTCCTGCTGTTGCCAGAACAATACATGGATCGGTGTCTGATAAAATATCACCTCTCATTTTAGAGGTTTCCACCCGTTTGAATATATCTGACAGAAACGGATTCTCATTTTTCTGGAATATCATATTCCTGAGATAGGTATTCAGATATTCAGGATATGCAGTATGTATCGCTGTTGCCTCCCATATCATGCCATCAAGGTATACTGGAACCTCCGGGATTTCACCAAACCTCATAAGTTTCTCAAGCACCATCATCACCTCCTGGGATCTGCCAACAGCAAAAACAGGTATGATTACCCTCCCTTTTTTTGAGAGCGTTCTTTGAACAATGTCCTTCAGTCTCTCAGATGCCTCAATTCTTGAAGGCTGAAAATCCTGGTACCCGCCGTATGTTGATTCCATCACCAGTGTTTCAATTCGCGGGAATCTGTTCATTGCAGGGTTGAAAAGCCATGTTTGCTCATATTTTGTATCTCCTGTGAATGCAACATTATGCAGTCCCTCACCTATGTGAAAATGAGCGATTGAACTGCCCAGAATATGACCTGCGTTGTGCAATGTTAATCTAACATCAGGTGAAATATCCGTTGTATCACCATACCTCAGAGGGATGCAGTGTTTCACGGTCTCTCTGATATATGACGACTCATACGCTGTTTTCTTTCCATCAGAAGCAGCTACTTTCAGGTAGTCAAGCTGAAGTAAACTCATCAGGTCCCTTGTCGGGAGCGTGCAGTAGACAGGGCCATTGTAACCATACTTGTAAAGCAGTGGTACAAAACCGCAATGGTCAAGATGCGCATGTGTAACAACAACAGCATCGATGGTATCAAAAGGCATTATCTCAGGCACATTAATATACGGAAAGTTCTCATTTCCAACATTAACACCGCAATCAATCAAGACTTTGCTGTTTCTTGTTGTAAGAAGAGAAGCGCTTCTACCAACTTCCCGGAAACCACCGAGTGTTGTTATCCGGACCCAGTTCTCATTTTCACCTATTTCCCGATGTATTCTTTTACCAATTTTTCTCAGAATTGCCTTTCTCTCCTTAGCAATATCTTTTCCTCTCATGTATTTCCGTATATCAGCAACTGTTTTTGATGGTATGGGAGGAGCGCGCACAACCTTTACAGCCCAGCCGATTTTTTTCTTAATTTCATTAAGTATTGCACCGTATTTACCGATAGCAAGACCGGGAGCGGTCGCTTCAATTGTTGCCTCCCCTGTATCACTATCAAAGAAAATATCTGTTAACCCTGCCTCTTTTGGTATTATCTCTTTTATTTCTTTTTCTGCTTTTTTGTCATCCATTAAAATACTGGGGTCAGGTCTGATTGCAATCCTTTTCCTCAGGGTTTGAGCAAGGTTTCTTACTATATCACTGTTTTCAGCGAACCTATCCATCTGTTTTGTATATATAACTAGAAGAGGACCTTCAAACTCAATGTTTGTTATCTCTACCTGCTCAGGTACAACACCTTTTACTGCCTCCCTTATCCTATCAAGAACATCTTCTTTACCCATTCTATCACTTCATATTTTATTAGATAGTAACATAAATTTTATGTAAACGAGTGATGAAAAAAACCACTCAGAAACTTTTTTTTATTACTTATTTTATTCGGTTAAACCAATCTTTTCTTTCCTTTTTTTGATTTCCTCATCTGTTAATTGCTTGTAACCTTTCTTTGTTATAACCGCAATATCTATACCATCACCGCATGCAGCATCACGCCTCATAGCCATTGTCAATGCCCTGACAGTTAAGTCAATTCCATCATTTGTTGTTAAATCATCCCTGTAATGATCCTCTAACACCCCATAAGCATAGGGTGATCCTGAGCCTGTTCCCACATATTTATCAGGTATTGCTCCACCTGCAGCATCAAGTGAATACACATGATTACCTTCCTTGTCAACACCACCTATTAGCAACTGAACCCAGTATGGGGAATATTTATGACTGTTGAGTATATTTGCCATTAATGTGGATGCTGCTTTAACACTCATTGATCCGCCTTTCCTCATTTTATACAATGAGGATTCAACAGAAAGCCATCTTGCAAGCGTCTGCGCATCTCCGACAAGCCCTGCTGTTGTAAGGCACAAGCCTTCATCTATTTTGAACATTTTCTTTGTAGTCTTATGTGCTATCATTGTACCCATTGTTGCTCTTCTTTCTGTTCCTGCTACTACACCATCCTTACATACCATCGCAAGCGTTGTTGTACCTGTTTTTATTTCTTCTGTCATAAGTATCACAAAATGTAAAGGATAATAGGGATAGAAGTATTTAACCTTTGTTGTAATTGGAAAAATATATTAAAACATTAATGGTATTATAGGATTGATGCCTGAGGAAATTCTTGAAACAGCAAAACCAACGCGAATGGAACTTCTTGCATTAAGAAGAAGAAAAACATTAGCAGAAAAAGGACATAAACTATTAACTGAAAAAAGGGATGCGTTAATAAACAGGTTTTTTGATGTTATCAAACAAAGGAATGAGCTCAGAAAAAATTTGGATGACTCAATCAACAATGCATTTTTATCATTGATTGAGGCTGAGATGATTATGGGGGAGGATAAGGTTGAAAACCTTTCATATTCCATACCTGAATTTGAGAAGACTGAGGCATCAGAGATAAATGTTTTTGGTGTGAATGTACCGGTCATCAATTTAAAAAAAGGGAAAAAAACAGAATATTCATTAATTGAAACAAATGCAAAGTTTGATGAGACACTAGAAAAATTTAATGACGCCCTTTGTAAGATTTTGAAAGTTGCAGAAATTGAAGGCAGCATTAAAAGACTAGGGGTTGAGATTGAAAAGACAAAGAGAAGGGTGAACGCATTAGAACATATTTTTATTCCGAGATTGAAAGCGACAGTTAAACACATTGAGTTTTCATTAGAAGAGCGGGAGCGGGACGATTTTGTTAGAAGAAAAAGGATTAAGGCTGTGATTCAGAGATGAAAAACACCTTGTTTGATACAGTTGAAAAAAAGGAGAAAATTTACCTGATACTAACTTTTATTAGAATTATATGGCCATTCTGGGTGATTTTTGGGTTAATAATGTTTTTTGTCTTACTGCTGCTTGGGAAGACTTAAAATATGCTGAAATCCATGCATGATTGATGAAAAAAGATTTTACTGGCAGGGATATAATATCAATAAAGGATTTTTCAAAAACAGACATTGAACATGTAATAAATGCTGCAAAACAAATGGTTCCGGTTGCAACAGGTGCCAGAAAAACCAATCTTTTAAATGGAAAGATACTTGCAACATTATTCTTTGAACCATCCACACGTACAAGATTATCATTTGAATCAGCGATGAACAGACTTGGCGGAAGGATTATAGGTTTTGCTACATCAAAAGCTACATCAACAGAAAAAGGTGAAACCCTTGCTGATACAATAAAAATGGCTGATGCCTACTCAGATGTAATAGTACTGCGCCATCCAAACGAGGGGGCTTCGCGTCTGGCATCAGAATTTTCCTCAAAACCTGTGATCAATGCCGGTGATGGTGCGGGTCAGCATCCAACACAAACACTACTTGATTTGTTTACGATAAAAACAGAGAAAAAAAGAATAAAAAGGAACAACATTGTGATTGTTGGCGATTTAAAATATGGCAGAACAGTGCATTCTCTCACCTATGCGCTTTCCATGTTCAATGCAACCATGACATTTATTGCACCACAGACACTTCAGATGCCAGATGAGATACTCTCGGATCTGAAGGAAAAAGGCATAGATTTCACTTTAACAAACAATCTTGAGTCTGCTATACCTGATGCTGATGTGCTTTATATTACAAGAATCCAGAAGGAGAGATTCCCTGACCCTGAGGAATACGCAAAGGTTTCTGGTATCTACAGAATAAATCCGGATATGCTTTCAAATGCAAAAAAGGATATGATAATCATGCATCCTTTACCAAGAATTGATGAAATCGCTCCTGAGGTTGATAAAACAAGGCACGCGCTTTATTTTAAACAGGCATTTAACGGTGTACCTGTGCGAATGGCTTTACTTGCTCTGGTTCTGGGGGCGAGAAGATGATACCAGAAGTTAGTAGTCAGAAGTTAAGAGGTAGGGAAGGAAGTTGTTCCCTAAATTCTAACTACTATATTCTAACTTCTAATCATGGGGCGAAAAAATGAAGGAGCTGAAGGTTCAACCCA
>JAUWIS010000047.1 GCA_030605245.1 Methanobacteriota archaeon
CCTGAAAACAAACGCTGAACAAAAAAACGGTGGCGCATCTGATGCTATGAAAAACGCTGATGTCTGCATAGCAGCATCAAGGCCTGGTCCTGGTACAATAAAACCGGGATGGATAAAAAATATGGCGGATGACAGTATTGTTTTCGCTTGCGCAAATCCTGTACCTGAAATCTGGCCCTGGGAGGCAAAGGAGGCAGGAGCAAAAATATTTGCAACAGGCAGATCAGATTTCCCGAATCAGGTTAACAACTCACTTGGATTCCCCGGTATTTTCAGGGGAACACTTGATGTGCAGGCGAAAACGATAACGGATGAGATGTGTGTTGAGGCAGCGAAATCACTGGCAGAATGCGCTGAGGACAAGGGACTGAGAGAGGATTACATTATACCGGATATGGATGACTGGGAGGTTTTCCCAAAAGAGGCGACTGCAGTTGCAATGAAAGCGATAGAACAGGGTATAGCAAGGAAAAAAATAGGCAGAAATGAGGAATATGAGAATGCAAAAAATATTATAAAAAGAGCGCGAGACACCGCAGATATGCTTATGGAAAAAGGGTTTATAAAGAAAGCGCCTGAATAATTACTCTAACAGCACCTCTTTCAATTTTTTCTTCTCAGGGCATGATATGTCATCTTTTACTTTTGATATTCTGAATTTCATCCCAGGTTTAATACCAACAGGGCAGCAAAGGAAATAAAATTCACACCCAATGTTTTTGCAGTCGGGGTTTATACTTATTGTTTCCCCTTCAACAGCCTTTTTTGCTTCAACAGCTGCAGGTAATGGTGTTTTTTCAACCTCGACAATTCTAACGCCACCTTCATGTATTTTGCAGTCATGGCGTACATCCCTAACATTTGTTATTTTATACCTGCATCCCTCCTCAAGGTTGAAGCAAACATTTTTCAGTTTGCAGTCCTTGCATTCAGACAAACTCCCCATATAAATAAAACTATTGTCTTTTTTTGCCAGTTGCTCACCAACCAATGTTACCAATACCATTATATCACCTCTGTTATTTTTGCAATTCTCTCAGCAGCATCTGCTGAAAGACCATTATCGCCAAGTATCGTATACCTGTCCTTCCTTATTGTGTTTGCCATAGTTAATGCTTTTATAACCTCATCTTTTTTTATCCCAAGCTGAGACGCATTTACAGGTGCGCCAATCTTCTTTAACGCATTCCTGATTTCCTCCCAGTTCCCATCATGCAGGTACATCATCATTATAGCCCCGACACCGCACTGCTCACCATGCAATGCCTTACCTGGTACAATCCTGTCAAGCGCATGTGAAAAAAGATGTTCACTTCCTGATGTTGACCTGGATGAACCTGCAATGCACATTGATGCACCTGATTCAATCAATGGTTTAATGACAATCCAGACGGATTCCTCAAGCCCTGGCTTTATCATGCCAGCATTTTCCATTATAACCCTTGCGCTCATGGTTGAAAGCGTCGACGCAGATGTGGAAAAACTTTCATTCCTGAGTTTATGCGCGAGCTTCCAGTCCTTAACAGCTGTGAGATTTGATATGACATCAGCGCATCCTGATGCAAGCATCCTGTATGGCGCTTTCACAATTATCGCTGTGTCTGCTATGATACCGAGTGGGACAACACCATCAACAGAAACCCCTCCTTTTATGCTTGCTTTTGGCGAGGCAATACCATCATGGGATGCAGAGGTTGGAACAGAAACAAAAGGTCTTTTGATTTCTTTTGCGCATAGTTTTGCTATATCTATTTTACTTCCACCGCCAACACCGAGTAAAAAACCTGCTTTTATTTCCTTAGCAGTTTTTTTTACCTTTTTAACATTCTCTGATGTAGCAGGTCCTATTTCAACAATCTGCACATCATATTTATCATCCCTCAATATTTCCTCAACCTTTTTCCCAGCAATTTTTTTTGTCTTGTTCCCTGTAACAATCAATGCATTACCTTTGAGTCCAAGGTATCTGCACATCTCCCCTGTTCTCTCTATAACATTATGCCCTGCGAACACCTGCCTGGGGAATACCATTGTTTTTGCTTTCAGGAACATTTTTTTCACCGATAACATTATTCTGAATGAAATCCATACTTTTTATATATATCGGTGATGTATTTGAAGAATATTAAAGACTTCTATAAACAACATACTTTTTTGGTGTGGATTATACTTGTTATTCTATTTTTTGCTATACTTTGGATTGGTTGTGTTTTATGGAAAAACCTTTTCTGGGACAATTTTTTGTGGAGATCCTACCTGGGCCCTGTTGTTGCTGATGCTGAAAACAGAACAATAGACGGGATCACACCTGGTTATAATGTTGTATCTACAATTACTTATGGTATTATCCTGGCATTATCCCTGTTTCTCATATACAAAATTTTCACAAAACTGAAATTAAAAATTGATGGTAAATTTTTTATTTCAATCTCACCATTCATCGTACTTGGCTCCATGCTCAGGGTTATGGAGGATGCAGGCTTTTTTAATTCTCCATTTGTTTATCTGTTCATCTCGCCATTCATATACATATTCCTTGGAGTCCTTGTTTTATTACTCATTATTATAGGCTATTATATAGATAAAATCAGGAAAACAAAAATCATGAATTATGTTGTCTCCATCCCTGGTTTTGCCTTTCTCTGTCTTAGCGTATATCTTTTATCATCAATGAATTGGAAACATCCGAACGCGGTTATGTTTATTTTATGTATTACAGCAGTTGCATCAATTGCATCATTTCTCATGTTTTTTTTACTGGAAAAGAGATACGAAAAACTCTCTGTTTACCTTTCAGGCTCAAATGTTCTTCTTTTTTTCGCTCATTTCCTAGATGCATCAGCAACATTTGTTGGAACAGACATTTATGGTTATTGTGAGAAGCATCCTTTACCAAATTTTTTAATAAACTTATCAGGAACAGGCGCAGTTATGTTTCCTTTAAAGTTTATTCTCATCTTCCTGATTATCTACATCCTTGACATTACATACAAAAAAGAAATAAAAGACAAAACATTAACAGGGTTGATCAAAATATGTGTTTTTATTCTCGGAATGGCGCCAGGGATAAGGGACATGCTGAGGATTGGCATCGGAGTGTAAGCGGGCCTGAGGGGATTCGGACCCCTGACCATTCGGTTCCTCCACAGCGCCTTCTTTCTTTTTTATAAAAAGAAAGAATGCCCTGGGGTCGAAGAAAGAAAAATAGCCAATTGCTATGCAATTGGCTTAGGCAGATTGCCCAGAGGCAATCTGCCATCCTCTTTTCTTTGATTCCCAGGAACTTTCTTTTCTTGAGAGAAAAGAAAGTTGCTGTTAAGAGCCGAGCGCTCTACCTGTCTAAGCTACAGGCCCATAAATTTGCTTGTGAAAGTGAGAATAGCCTTTAAGGGATTGCCGTGCAATCCCTTACTTCTTTTTCTTATTTCGCCAGACATTTTTCTTTTTCTTCTTAAGAAAAAGAAAAAGGCTGTGTCTGAGCTACAGGCCCATTGTTGAGTAGTTAGGAGCTAGTAGTTAGGGAATACCTGAATCCTAACTCCTGATTCCTGACTGCTTAACCCTAATGGGTTTACGATAATTAAAATTGTTGGTGACACATAAATTTTTAACCCTTTATTCCTATCCTATTTTTATGAATAAAGATGTAGAATTTATTGTTGAGAATGTTAAGGCGCATACAGAATGGTTTCGGAATTGTTTGCCTATGATAGCCTCTGAGAATCTGATTTCGCCTGTTGCCAGGGAGATGCTCATTTCTGATTTCTGTGACAGGTACGCCGAGGGTCATCCAGGTAAAAGATATTATCAGGGCTGCATTTATGTTGATAAGGTTGAGTTGAAATGTGTTGAGCTTGCCAAAAAACTTTTCAAATGCTCTTATGCTGATGTCAGACCAATATCCGGTACAGTAGCAAATATTGGTGTTTTCAAGGCGCTTGCAAAACCCGGTGATACTGTTACTGCTTTGAACACTGCTGAGGGGGCGCATATCAGCCATGCAAAATTTGGTGGTGCGGGTGTCAGGGGTTTGAATGTTGTGAATTATCCTTTTGATTCAAAAAACATGAACATAGATCTTGACGGGGCAGTAAAAGTCATAAAGGAAATCAAGCCAAGGATTGCTTTGTTTGGTCAGAGTGTTTATTTGTTTCCAACACCTTTGAAAGAAATTGCTGATGTGGCACATGATGCTGGTTCTTCTGTTGTTTACGACGGCGCCCATGTCCTTGGACTGATTGCAGGTGGTAAATTTCAGGATCCTCTGAGGGAGGGTGCTGATGTTGTAACCGCCTCTACACATAAAACATTACCAGGTCCTCAGGGCGGCATCGTTTTGTCTGATCATAAAGGTGATACTGAGGATGATAAAAAGTTTCTGAAGCGTCTTGATTCAGGTGTTTTCCCGGGTGTTGTAAGCAATCATCATCTTCATCACATGGCTGCGAAAGCTGTAGCGTTTGCCGAGCATCTTGAGTATGGTAAAGAATATGCTGATCAAATAATCAGGAATGCGAAAGCACTTGGTCAGGCGATGTATGAGCTTGGTTTTAATGTTTTCTGCGAGCATCTTGGTTTCACTGAAAGTCATCAGATTGTTGTTGGCGTAGGTGATGGTATGGGCAGATGGGCTGCTGAAGCTCTGGAGAAGGCAGACATTATTGTTAACATGAATATGATACCCGGGGATACGAAACCTTTGAACCCATCAGGTTTGAGAATAGGTGTTCAGGAGCTTACGCGCATAGGAATGAAAGAAAAGGATATGAAGGATGTTGCAGGATTGTTTAAAAAGGTGGTGATTGAGAAGATAAAGCCTGAGAACGTTGCATCAGAGGTTATAGAGTTAAGAAAAGATTTTAACAAAATCCATTACTGTTTCAAGGAGGATGAAGCACATAAATATTATAGTATTACAGGATTATAGAAACTATTAATATTACAGGATTATAGAAACTATTATTTAGTCTAATACTATTAATGTTTTTTGTAGTAGCATGGATAAAACTGAGAATATTGAGAAGAAAAAGGACGATTTACTCGCTAAAATGGAGAGTTATAAAAATAAAAGGGACAGGTTAAACGACAAGGCAGGACGATGGGCTGATAAAAGGGATGAATTAAACAGTAAGGTTAAAGAATTAATTGCAACCGCAGGTGAGCATAGAAAAAAAAGGGGTCTGCTTAATGAACAGGTTAAAAATGCAAAGGAGAAAAAGAAAAAACTCATGGCTGAGGAAGAACAGTTGTCTGACACCCTGGGGGTGTTAATAAAGGAATGCCTGCCAGAAAAAGGTCCATATCTAAGTAAGTTAAAAAATGATTTAAGGGCTTTGGAGTTCAGGCAGCAGACTGCTGTTTTAACGCCAAAAAAAGAAAAAGCATTAGTTGGTGAACTTTCAAAAATTCAGAAGCAGATAAAGGAAAAAGAAAAAATGCTTGAGGAAAACAAGGAAGTAAAAGAAATTCTTACCAAACTTAAACAGGTCAGGAATGAGCTGCACATTGAAAAGAAAAAAATTGCGGCATTTGCCCACAATGCACAGAAAGAGCATAACGAAATGAATCTTTTGTATTCTGAGGCGGACAAATTAAGGAAGGAGGCAGACAATGCCCAGAAAAAATTTGTTGAAAACAAAATCCTGGCTGATAAGGAGCACAAAGAATATGTTTCATCCTTGGAAGAGTTAAAGAAGATTGATAAAGGTTTTTCAGGTTTAAAGCCTGGTAGGGTAAAATTCAGAGTCGACAGTGGATTGAAACAGCAGGCTGAGGAGATATACAAGAAATTTAAGGATGGTGAAAAACTAAGCACGGAAGACCTGATGATACTGCAAAAAGCAGGACTTTTATAGAAACATATAAATATCATGAACCTAATTATATAATTGGAAAGGTTTCCTTAGCTAAGAGCTCATCCCATCCCCTCTAGCGATAGGTTTTCCTTTCCCCTTTTTTTGTTGGAATAAGCAATAAGGGGTTTATTTCTCATCTATGATTTGTTCCCTAATCTCTAACTACTCTCTATTAATGTGACCCGTGTTCTATTCCATGACCCCTAACTATTATGTAATTACCTCGCACCCATTTCCTGTAACAATCATAGTATGTTCTGTCTGGGTTACAACACCTTTACCGATTTCATGCAGAATAGGATAGGGCATTATTATTCTTTCCCTCGTCAGTTCCTTAATTGCTTTATCTATGTTATCAACAACATTTACACACCAACGCTCAGCAAAAGGCAGAACAGAAAAGTTTTCCTTAATATGATCAAGAAGCCTTTTCCCGTTTTCCGTTTTTGTTTCCCTGTATCTTACTAGCCTGTAAATATTTCCAGGTATTTTTCCATCAACTCTTCCAATTCCATTTGTTGCAAAAGGCTCAACAGCAATAACATCATCCTTTCTTATTTTTTCTTTCACATTACTGCTAACATTTGGAACACTTTTACCTGCATGCAGCCTGTATTTTTCAAGACTGTGTCCTGTAAGATTTTCCACGGGAATAAAAGAGTATGAATGAATTATATTTTCAACAGCATTTCCAACAACGGATAAATCAATCCCTGGTTTAATCAGCTCTATCGCAACAGACAATGCCTCCTTCGATGCATTTATCAAATTTTTATAATTCTCTGTTCCAACCTCAACAGTACCTGCTGTATCACCAATGTAACCATCAACATGCGCACCCACATCTATTTTCACAACATCCCCTTTTCTAAAAAAACTTTTATCATCATGTTTCGGTGTGTAATGTGCTGTAACATCATTTATCCCTATGTTTACAGGAAAAGCAATCTTCGCAC
Source organism: Methanobacteriota archaeon (assembly GCA_030605245.1). Taxonomy (GTDB): domain Archaea; phylum Thermoplasmatota; class JASEFT01; order JASEFT01; family JAUWIS01; genus JAUWIS01. Next base: position 6,812 of record JAUWIS010000047.1, read on the forward strand.
CTTTTTCTATAATATATCTTTCTATTTTTTCAGCAACATCCAACAGTAATATGTTCTCAGACACAAGGCTCATACC
>JAUWIS010000021.1 GCA_030605245.1 Methanobacteriota archaeon
CTACATGTTCCAGGCATAGAGGCAAACATAAAACTTCTTGAGATGTCACACGACATTTCCAGGGGTGCAACTGAGAGAGCGAAAAAGGCAATAAAATTTGTTACAGCATCTATTTCAGCTACAATGTTCTTCATATTCCTCAGGGACTGGCCGCTGTGGGGTGAAACAACAGTACTTGACAAACTTTTCGGCAGTAAATACTATGGGTACGGCGAGTTCATTCAACCGTATGAGACTGCAAAATATACCCATCTGGGTTTTGGTCTCATACCAATCCAACTTGGTGTAGGATGGTTTATGAAGTTCAGGGTAGCATTACTTGTCTCCCTTGGCACACTGCTTCAGTGGTTTGTAATAATTCCTTTAGCAGTTTCTATTAACACACCGGTATATTATCCATCAGAAAATGCATACTTCAATATTGTAGATATGGTTCCTGCTATTGCTCCTGCCCCAGCATTGGTTGCGTTTAAAATGATTGGAAGGCTTATAGCAATTGGTGCAATACTCGGGGGTGGCATCACAGGTCTGCTGAAAATGGCTCCAGCATTCAAAACTGCGACATCTGATGTTTTTAAGATAAAAAAGGGTGAAAGAAAGGACTACATAGAGGGCAGGGGATGGTATGAATGGCCTGTGACACATATAAAGGTGATGGCAGTCATATGCCTTATATCCGTAACAATAGTATTTACGATGGGGGGTTACCCATTCCTGGAGTCATTAATATTGTCTGTTATATTGGTTGGTACAACATTTTTCCTGGGAGCAATCGCGGTCAAGGTCATGGGTGAAACAGGCTCTGAGCCTGTATCAGGCACCTCATTTCTGGTTCTGCTTCTCCTGATAGCTATTTTCATGCTCATGGGCACAGATGTCAGCACTACGGCTGTCATGGCGATTATTGGCACAACCGTTTTTGGCGGTGCTATATCAATGTCTGGTGACATCATATGGGATTTCAAATCAGGTATATATTGTGGTAACAGACCATATCATTTGATGAAAGGTGAACTCCTTGGTATTGTACCAGGTGCTATCGCAGGTGGAATTGGTGCGGTGGTACTCTCAATAGGTCTGGCAACAGGGAAACTGAATCTAATCGCTCCTCAGGCACACGCATTTGCAACAACAGTTCTTGTGGTTCTAAGCCCTCAAACAGGGGCGCAGACTGTGCAACTGCTTGCACTCGGCTTTGGCATAGGTGTTTTTGCTGAACTTATGACTGGTATGGGGACAGCGTTTGGGCTTGGTATGTATTTCCCGTTGTCTTTGACCCTGCCTATGCTTCTTGGTGGTGGTTTGCGAGATTTATGGGAGAAGAAATGGCTTGAGCCAAAGGTTAAAAAGGAGAAATGGGATGAAAAAACCAAACCATGAAAGTGATGGATACATACATGGTTGCCACAGGCCTGATTGTTGGTGAGGCAATAATGGGCACAATTATTGCATTCTATCTCATGCGCGATATAATTGGGATAATATGAAGAAAAAAACAAGGGAATTATTAATGAAGGCAGTAGCAATACTGATTATTCTTTTGATGATAATAGCGATATTTGTGCAACTAATAACAGCACAGTAATTTTTTTTATTCAATCCCTAATTTTCTCCATTTTCTTTTCGCGGTTACAATCTCAGGTGCAAGGAAAGCATACTGAAATCTTTGCCCAAGCGTAAACTTCCAGGGTTTTCTTGGAAGTTTTTTCACTAAGTCATTCAATACCTTTCTAATATCCTTTGCATTTTCTTTATTCACATCATCAAGTTCAATAAAATGCATGATGCCTGAATGCGTCATCTTTGCGTCATATAAATCCATAATAAACTCTGAAGGTTCTTTAACGACAAATCTGAACGCATAAGCAAACTTCGGCATAGGCATTATCACCACCATCCGGGTGTAATGCTTCTGGGTTGTTTCTCTTTCAAATTTAAAGTTTAAGTCCTCTAAAACCTTTCTGAGTACGGTTGATGTGCTTCTGGCATTGAATGAGATTGGTAGTTGAATCATAAGCCTTTATACTTTACAGTCCTATTAATGTTTATGATTAAACTCATTGTCTATCGTCTGCCTCAGTGCAATCCCAAAAGATGCACTGCATTAAAAATGAAAAAATTCGGACTTGCAAAAATTGTAAGGCGAATCCCAAGAAAAGGAATCATTCTGAACCCGTATGCAAAAAGGATATTGTCAAAAAAGGATTTGGAATATGCAAAAAAACATGGGATTGTATGTCTGGACTGCTCTTGGAAAAATGCTGAAAAAATATTTTCAAAAACAAAAACAGAAAGACAAAGGCGCCTGCCTTTTCTTCTTGCAGCAAACCCAGTAAACTATGCAAAACCATTCAAACTCACGACACTTGAGGCTTTCGTAGCCAGTTTATATACCCTGGGATTCAAAGAAGATGCTGAGAAAATACTTAAAATATACAGCTGGGGTGAAGGTTTCCTGAAACTCAACAGAGAACTTTTGGATGAATATGAGAAAGCAAAGGATGGTGAGGAGATGAGAAAAATAGAGGAAGGGTTTATCTGAAAACCATGGTTTTCTGGAAAACAGAAATTTGGATGTTATTCCTTACTTTCATCAACTTTCTTCCCTCCTTCTTTTTCCGATCATATCTGCCATCCTTATAGGCTCAGGTATCCTGTATTTGCAGAATCCTTGCACAACCTTTAATGAGCTTTCAAAGGAAATCTTATGCCCGGGGGAAACAAATATTGGCTTAGCATTTTTTGATGATTTGAAACAGAAACCAATCATTTTGTTTTTATAGATTATTCTTGAAAAATCTCCTTGTTTTTTTGGAATGAATTCTGGTTTGCCGCAGAGCAGGGTTTTTGCAACACCAATAGTAGGAATATCCAATAATATACCTGCATGGGATGCAAGACCTATTCCAAAAGGATGTAGAACACCATTTCCATCAATCATCAAAACAGTTGGTTTCTCTTTTAACGATTCCACAGTTTTCTTGATAACAGGATACTCCCTGAATGATAAATATATTGAGATGTAAGGAAAATCTATTTTTGTTCTAACAGTTTTTTCATCAATTACTTTTTTTGTATCATAATCAAAAATTACACAACTGCCATAAGTATTATTCTTAGAATAGGATACATCAACACCAGCAATGGTCTCAATTTTTTTAAAAGAATCTTCAAGAACAACCTTTTTACTTATTTTTATCTGTTCATCTCTCAGTTTTTTAAGAGGATAATCTGTGACAAAGTCAGAAAAAAGAATACTTGAAAAAGATCTCACTTTTCCATCAACAATTTTTATTCCTTCACCTCTCAATAACTCAATCTTCTTTTTCACTCCAAGTGTGTACCCTCCGATTTTTCCATCAGAATAAACAACCCTGTGGCATGGTATCTGGATCAGTTTTGGATTCTCATTAAGTATTCTTCCAACCGCCCTTGCTGCCCTGACATCACCAAGCGCAGTCGCAATCTTAGCATATGTAGATATTCTTCCCGAAGGAATCTGCGAAACAAGATTGTAAACTGTTTGATAAATGTTCATTGAACTTGCAACGATGTGTGTTCTGATAAGATTTATCATGATTAATGTGATTTTATTTGCATCTACTCTGCCTCTTATCTTTTAGATTATTATATGAGGATATAGCACTGACTATATCAATAAAAATAAGAGAAATTTATGTCCCAACAGTAATCCTAAACATTTTTTATCATAAGCATTAAATTTATTATCTCATAATCTATATTATTTTTTATGATATGGTCTTTCATCTCGCGTAACCTGACAATGTTTGTTGTTGCAGAGGACTATGATGAGGCAAAGGCATATTTCAAATCTATGCTATCAAAATACATTACCAGAAATGGAGATGCCACCCTTGATGAAATTATCGAGATTGTAGGGTTAAATGATGATGGAAAATATGATGAGACATCATCACATGTAGAGTTTACAGAGGAATGGTTAAAGGAAATGAAAATAGAATATGTGTTCAAATAAAAAAGAATTGAAGAAAGTCCGATTTACAGAGTCTAATTTTTTTATTGTAGGGAAAGTATAACTTTCCCTTTTACGGAATTTGCGAAGCAAATTCCTAAAATGCTAGGAAATTGCAAAGCAATTTCCGTCGCATTCTACGGAAAAATCGAAGATTTTTCCTAGAATGCTAGGAAAAAAATGTGAAACATTTTTTTCCGTCGCATACACTCAAAAACTTTTTCTTTGAAAAAGTTTTCTCGTAAGTTGTAGTACAACTCCAGTCAGTACAAACTCCTGTTTTCGTTCTATAGTTCTATATGAGGGGAAAGATTTATAAGTATGTTTCCCCCTACAAGTTTTATGAATAAAAAAGTTTTGTCTAAGTATCTTATGGATAAAAAAGAAATTATAAGGAACTTGGATGTTTTTCCAAGGACAATAGATATAGCTAAAACGAAAAACTTTATTGTGCCCCTAATAGGTCCAAGAAGAGCTGGGAAAAGCTATTGTTTGTATGACCTGATAGTCAACAAACTAAAAATAAAAGATGCAGACTTTCTTTTTATGAATTTTGAGGACGCAGAATTGGCAGATATAAATTTCAAAGAAATAGCAAATATAGTAAATATTCATGAAGAAATTTATGGGAAAAAACCAGAATATACTTTTTTGGATGAAGTGCAAAATGTACAAAACTGGCATAAAGCTGTTAGAAGCTTATTTGAAACAAAAAAGTATTATATTTTTATTTCTGGCTCTTCTTCAAAACTCTTATCCAAAGAAATTGTTACTTCATAGAGAGGCAGAACTTTGAGTCATACAATGCTTCCGCTTTCTTTTAAAGAATTTTTAGGTTTTAAAAAATTTGAATTAAAATCATTTTATTCTACTACGGAAGAGAACAGGATTAAAAATAGTTTAAGAAACTATTTGAAATTTGGTGGTTTTCCGGACATAGTTTTTGAAAATCAAATCGCAGATAAATTTTTTAGAGAATATATAGATTTAGTCATTTTTAAAGACATAGTTGAAAGATATAAAATTAAGAATGTTTTTATAATAAGATTTTTAATTAAAAATATATTAGCATCTTTTTCTAAAGAATTTTCAGTTCATAAAATTTTTAATATCTTAAAATCACAGAATATTAAAGTAAGCAAAAAAACCCTGTATAATTATACTTCTTATCTTGAAGACGCATTTTTCGTGTTCTTTCTAAGAAAATTTTCTTTTTCAGTTCGAGATTCTGAATTATCAATACCTAAATGTTATGTAAACGATACTGGTTTGATAAATTCGGTTTCAACTAATTTCTCACAAAATATTGGTAAACTAATGGAAAATGCTGTTTTCCTAGAACTTGAAAGAAGAAAAAAAGCAATGACAAACATTTTTTACTGGAAAAACTCTACTGGAAATGAAGTTGATTTTGTTGTTAAACAAGGTCTGAGAATAAAGCATCTTATACAAGTATGTTATTCTGTAGAGGATTATGAAACAAAGGAAAGAGAAATTAAGGCTTTGCTCAAGGCAAACAAAGAGTTGAAATGTAAAAATCTGCTTGTAATTACAGAAGATTATGAGGGTGAGGAAAAAGTAAAAGGAAAAAAGATAAAATACATTCCTTTGTGGAAATGGCTGTTAAGCTAATAATCTGAGTTCACACTTTATATCTGTGTCTATCCTCTATCTAGAATTTTCTCTCTATCCATAAATCGCCTTATCCTTTCTTCTATTTCCTCAACCTTCACCCTCTCCTGTTTTGTTGTGTCTCTATCCCTTATTGTTACAGTATCATCCTCAATTGTCTGATGATCTATTGTGATACAATATGCTGTTCCTATCTCATCTGCCCGCGCATATCTTCTCCCTATTGAGCCTGAGGCATCATAGAAGCTGTCAAATTTTTCTTTTAACTTGTTATATATTTCCCTGGATTTCTCTGGCAGTCCGTCTTTATTAATCAATGGGAAAACTGCAATTGTTTCCGGAGCAAGTTTGGGCGGAATTTTTAACACAACCCTTTTTTCCTCTTCCCTGTAAAACAAATCAAGCATTGACCAGAAGTTTCTGTCAACACCAAAGCTTAGTTCAAGAACATGTGGGATGAATTTTTTTCCATCAATGTTCACTGTCATGCTCTGTTTTGATCCTTCCTGATGCTTTGATAAGTCATAATCAGATCTGTAATGAAGCCCTGCAACCTCCCTGAAACCACCCCATGTCTCAAGGTTTAACTCAACATCAAAATGTATTTTGTTATAAAATGCTTTTTCCTTTCCTGCTTTCTCATAAAACCTGAATTTATCAGTTGGAGCATTTAAAATATTAACATAAAAATCCTGGATTTTTGCCATGTGATACAAATAGAATTTTGGCAGAATATCTGTAAGTTCTTTACAGGATATTTCCTTGATATTTTTTCTGTCATCTGCAAACATGATCCTCAGTTTATAATCCTTTACCTTCTCAAAATCAATCTCGTTATCAAATTTGTCAGGGTCAAAAAATATCTGTAGTTCTGCCTGGGTTAGCTCTCTCATTCGGTAAACACCCTGCCGTGGTGATATCTCGTTTCTGTATGCTTTTCCTATAACCGCAAGACCAAGAGGAAGCTTTCTCCTGAGTGTCTCAAACTCACGCTTAAAATTTAGGTAAACACATTGAGCGGTTTCAGGACGCAGAAATGCTTTTTCTTTTCCTTTAGGACCAACATACACAGGAAACATCATGTTGAAAAAGGATGCTTTGCCAAGTCTTCCTTTGCAGTTCGGGCAGGTAATCTTCAGTTTTTCTATTTTCTCATCTATCTCTGTTAATGCTAATCCTTCTACACTTTCACCTGTTTTTTCCTCTACAAGCTGATCTGCTTTGAACGAGTGTTTGCATTTACTGCATTCAACTAAAATGTCTGTGAAATGCTCAGCATGTCCTGAGGATTTTAAGGAGATTTCAGGGAGTAGGTTTGCAGGATCAATTAAATGATAGTTCCCCAGATTTAAAAAATAATTCAGCCATAGATTTTCTAGTTTCCTTTTTAATCCTGTTCCAAGATGACCGTAATCATAGAAACCGGATGCACCACCATAGATTTCCGCGGAAGCCCAGATAAAACCTCTTCTCTTGGCAATACCCCATATTTTTTCATTGTTCATTTACTCACTTTTTCTTACAACCATCACAGGACAGTTAGCATGATGCACAACATTTTCCGTAACACTGCCAAGCATTATTTTTGCAAGCCCTGTCCTTCCCTTTGTACCAATAACTATGAGGTCTTTTGGATTAGCATTCTCGATTATCTGCTCGGATGGTATGCCTTCAACAATTTTTTCCTCAACATAAACACCCATTTTTTTTCCTTCCCTGACAACATAATTTACAGATTCATGTGCCTCCTTATTTAATATTGAGGAAATATCTGTTGTCAAAGAATCGGGTGGTACAGACATAAACGCTGTTGTATCCATAACATACAATGCTAATACCTTTACACCTGTTGCCTTTGCAATTTCCAGACCCTGTTTCACAGCCTCTTTTGACGGCTCAGAACCATCAGTTGGCATTATTATCCGCTCATACATTTTTCTCACTCTATAAAGGATATGTGTCTACTACTACTTTTTACTATCGCATCTATTGATGGATCAATATCAAGCACCATAAAATCAGCAGGTCCTCCCTCTTTTATTCCTCCCTGAAGATTAAAAAGTTTCCAGGGGTTCACCGTCACCATGTTAAAAATGGTTTCAGAACTGATTCTGCCATATAATCCTGAAATTTTGTATGCAAATTCCATCTCCGTAAACATGTCCGGATTGTTTATCATTGCGTTATCCGATCCGAGCAGGAGTTTTAATCCTCTTTTTATCATCAAAGGGATGTTTGGTACACTCCCAAAAAAAATGTTTGATCTCGGGCAGACTACAATGGATATATTATTGTCAGCAACAACCTCCAAATCACTTTCTGATGCCTTTGTCATATGAACCAAAAAATCAGGTTTTAAATCAAGTACCTTATCAATGTCCTCTCTTATTCTTTCACTTGCATGTAATGCAAAGAGTTTATCTTTTCTTTTTGTATGACTTGCGAGTTTCTTTAATTCAGAATAATCCCAGTCTGAGACAGAACTAATACCAACACCATCAACCTTTTCTAAAAGTTTATCCACTTCATCTTTATGATACTCCATTTTTTCTGGTCTGCCCATTTTGACACATTTTATTTTTTTATTTTTCAATGCACTGTTCAACTGCCTGACCCCTTTTATTCCAAACTCTCTAAAATCACAAAACAAGGATGTCCCAGAGTAAAACATACCATCAATTGTTTTTTTCATTGCATTAACAATTTCTTTATCAGGAGTTTTACTTAAAACCCTAAACTTCAAACCATTAGGTGGTGCAACAATTTCTTCAAGCCCCCCGGATACATTTTTTATAACACTATCGCCAATATGAGTATGAGCATTAACAAGTTTTGGGATAATCATCCCCCTTGCAACAGGTTTCACCGGGGATTTATTTAATATTTTTTTGATAACCCCATCCTCAAACCCGATGCTACCTTTGATAAATTTCCATCCTTCATCATACTGTAGAATATGACCCTCAGCATATTTCATTAAAAATCATATTATTTTAAATAATAATAATCATTTCTAAAAACCACAATGCTTATATTCTATCTTGACAATTCTATATCTGGTGAAAAAATGCCTGCGAAGGTGAAGGAAGAGGTATGTACAGGATGTGGATCATGTGCGGATGTATGTCCTGCTAATGCAATAACAGTTGAGGGTACAGCAAAGGTAAACGCTGATGAATGCTTAGAATGCGGTGCCTGTGTTGATGCATGTCCAGTTAATGCAATTACATTAGAGTGAAACCATGGAAACAGTATACGTCTTGGTGAATGTGGAATCAGGCAGTCTTGAGAATGTTGTAAAGAAGATGAAAGCGTTAGAGAATGTCAAGGATATTGCTGTTGTTACAGGGGCATATGATATCCTAGTGAGGATAGAAGGGGAGTATATCACAGATATCCTCACAACCATTGTAAGAGGAATACGGCAGATTCAAGGAGTGAATTCTACAGAAACCTTGGTTGTAGTAAATATATAACAGTCATAAATATATGACAAAGGAGGCAACAATATGGCAGAAGACAACACGGTATTCGTAGGAAATAAACCAGCCATGAACTATGTGTTAGCAATAATAACACAGTTCAACTCTGGTAGCAATGAGGTAATCCTGAAAGCAAGGGGCAGGGCTATAAG
>JAUWIS010000018.1 GCA_030605245.1 Methanobacteriota archaeon
AAATAAATTACAGTTTCCCCATCAACCCATTCAAATCCTTAATAACATCTTCTCCTTTTCTTTGATTGTCCCTGTCAACATAAAATGCTCTTATTCCAATAGATTTTGGTACAAGATAATCAAACTCGTAATGGTCACCGACATGTACGATTTGCTCCTTTCCTATTTTTAATTGTTCTAAAAGGCGCAGGTAAAACTCGGGTGTTTTTTTCACAAGTTTGAAATCAGATGTTGATGAAAAAGTATAATCAAAATAGTTTCCAACTTTTTTCACCATGACATCAACAAACTCGGACGCAGCATTTGATGAAATAATGAGCCTGTGTTTTTTTCTTAACCCTGATAAAACGTTTTTAACCTCAGGATAAACATTTATCCTGTTCTCATATTTCTTTAACAAAAATTTCCATTCAGTTTTTAAACCAAAATATGAAAACCAGTAATTTATGTTATACCATTCAATTTTTGTTTCACCAACCTTCATGTATTCGTTCATAACATATTTTTTTGCCTCATCAAACCCCATTTTTTTCTCAGACGCATAAATCTTTGGGACACCCTCGCACCAGACGGAATCAGCATATGAGTAATCAACAAGCGTTCCATCCAGATCAAATGATACAATCATAAGGGTAAATGTATAAATAGTAATATATTCTTTTTGGTATTATGTTCACACCAATAAAAGATATACTTGCAGGCAAATATGAGAATCAGGAGGTCAATGTCAGAGGATGGATATACAGAACAAGAAGCTCAGGAAAGCTTGCTTTTGTTACTCTCAGAGATGCATCAGGGATTATTCAGGCAACAGTAGCAAAAAACGATGTTGAAGAAAAGGATTTTGAGAATGCAAAAAAGGCATTGATAGAAAGCTCTGTAAAGATTTTCGGTGTTGTAGCAAAAGATAAGAGAGCGCCTGGTGGATATGAAATCAGGGCAAAAAAATTTGAGTTAATTGGTAAAGCGGATGCCTTTCCCATAACTGAATATCAGAGTGAGGAGTTTTTACTTGATAAGCGCCATCTTTGGATAAGATCAAGGGAACTTATGAATGTGATGAAAATAAAAGCAAGCCTGCTAAAATATGTGAGGGAATGGTTTAATGAAAACAGTTTTTATGAGGTTACACCACCGACCATCACACCAAACGCCTGCGAAGGAGGGACAACACTTTTTGAATTCAACTACTTTGATAAAAAAGCATTTCTTTCACAGTCAGCACAGCTATATCTTGAGGCATTGATATATTCATTGGAGAGGGTCTGGAGTCTTACACCTTCCTTCCGGGCTGAGAAATCAAAAACACGCCGCCATCTTGCAGAATACTGGCATCTTGAAGCTGAGGAGGCATGGGTAGGCAATGAGGAAAACATGAAACTTCAGGAGGAACTAATATCCTATATCTGTCAGAGTCTTGCGAAAAACAACAGGGATGAACTTGAGTTTTTCAAAAGGAAAACTGAAACATTAAAAAATATTGAGCCACCGTTTGAAAGAATAAAATATGAAAAGGCTGTGGAGATTTTAAAAAACAAAGATTTTGATTTAAACTATGGTATGGATTTTGGTACAAAGGAAGAATCAGCGCTCTGCTCTGACATAGAAAAACCAGTATTCATCACAAACTTTCCAAAAACAGTAAAACCATTTTACATGAAAGAAGCGGATGAAAAAACATATCTCTGCGCAGACCTTCTTGCACCTGAAGGATATGGTGAAATCATAGGCGGAAGCGAGCGTGAAACAGATTACAATAAACTTGTTGAAAGAATGAAGAAACAAAACATGAGTATGAAGGATTACGAATGGTACATTGATTTGCGCAAATACGGCTCTGTCCAGCATTCAGGTTTTGGTCTTGGTGTTGAAAGAATAGTAAGATGGGTTTGCAAACTTGAGCATATCCGGGATGCAATACCATTCCCTAGAACCATTAATAGAGTGTATCCATGATGGTCATGGGGAATACGAGGAAACTTTGTTTCCGAAGTATTTCCTAGGACAATTAATAGGGTGTATCCATGATTGTCATTGGAAATGCGAGGAACCCCAGTTCCGAAGCATTTCCGCGAACGATTAACATAGTTTATCCGTAGTGAGTGGAAATATGAGGAAAACTCTGTTTTCCGAAATATTTCCGAGGACGATAAATAGGGTTTACCCGTGATATTTTTCCATAAAATCCTTTTTGTATTCATCAAACTCATTATTTCTTATGGTATTTCTCGCATTTTTCATCATGTTTAAAATGAAAAAAAGATTATGAATTGATAGAAGGCGCATCCCAAGGAGTTCTTTTTCCTTGAATAAATGATGAATATATGCCTTTGAATAGTTTTTACATGTGTAGCATCTGCATTCTTCATCAACTGGAGAAAAATCATCAGAGTATTTTTTCTTTGTTATCTCAAAACACCCATTTCTTGTCATAACTGTTCTATGGCGCGCATTTCTTGTTGGGAATGCTGAATCAAAAACATCAACACCCAAAGAAATTGATTCAAGAATATGTTCTGGTGAGCCAAGCCCCATCATGTATCTTGGCTTGTTGACTGGAATCAGTGGGACAGTACATTTTAAAATCCTGAGCATATCATCCTTCGGCTCACCAATTGTTAAGCCGCCTACTGCATACCCATCAAAACCAATCTTCAAAAGTTTTTCAACACAGATTTTTCTTAAATCAGGGAAAACACCACCCTGAACTATTCCGAAAATTAACTGGTTAATATTTTTATGCGCATCCTTACATCGAGATGCCCATTCAACTGTTCTTTTTAATGAATTAGTAACAGTTTCATAACTGCTATCGTAACTTGGGCAGTCATCAAGAACCATAGCAACATCAGAACCAATTTGATTTTGTGTTTTGGTACATTTTTCAGGAGTGAAAAAATGATTTGTTTTATTTATTTTGAACATCGGTCCCTTGTTTGTTACCTTAAGATTAAAATCCCGTATGAGCTGAAAACCACCTGAGTCTGTGAAAACTGTTTTGTTCCAGTTCATGAATTTATGAACACCGACTTTTTTCAAAACATCTACTCCAGGATTTAGATAAAGATGAAGCACATTTGAAATAACAGCCTGCGCACCAAGAGAATCAAGTTCATCTGATGTCAAAGTTTTCACAGTAGCTTTTGTTGCAACAGGCATGAAGCATGGCGTTTCAACAATTCCATGTCCTGTGTAGAGCTTCCCGGTTCTTGCATTTTTATCTTCACTATCAATTTTAAACATTTTTACTCCTTAAACCATAATGTTTTTAGGTTTTCATCAACATCTATACTTATCCATTTCTTCTTTATGTAAAGTCCTTTTTCCAGCCATATCCTGACAAATGTTGCTGACGAACACCTGTAACAGTAAACCTCAAAAAATCTTCCATCAAGTATCTCAGCCTGCTTTATGCCAAGGTCAACATTCTTTCCATGTTTGATTTCAACAGACTGGTATTCCCCATTAACGTTTTTCACAACATTTTCAACAGCGCAACAGACATCATTAAAAAAACCTTCAATATCATTTTTCACATCAATATTTGTTGAGCCGATAATGTATTTTTTATCTTTTTTTATCATCACATTAAATTTTTTTGTTAATCTTTTATCATGACTGAATTCTGCCTTTACTGTTTTAAATATATTTTCCGTGATATTGCACATAATATTAAATATCTTACAGGTATTATAATACTGTTGTGTTTAGGCTCGTGATTCATAGGAAACTTTCAGTTTCCTATTCTCTCCAGTTTTCCTTCCGGAAAACTGTCGATACGCAGGAAAACTTCGTTTTCCTGCTCTCATGAGCCCTCGCTCGCTACCGCTCGCTCGGGCTCATGAGGTAGTGGATAGCCTGACAGGCCTCGGACCTGTATGCCGGGGTTCGAATCCCCGTGAGCCCACTAAAACCTTTCTTTTACCTCTATACTTCTTTTTGACAATTCAGACAAAAACTTCTCGCCAGGCACGCAAAGCTCAGGTGGAAACACACCTTTTTCTATCTCGTTGTTCACCATCATCTGGGCTATTATTGATACAGGGTAACCTGTTGTTCTTTGCATCGCGCTCATTTTGTTTTTCTCATCAAAATAATCAACCAGTTCATATTCTATCTTTTCTTTTTTACCAATAATACTTACCCTTAATACTACAACATCGTTGCAGGGTTTTAAATGCTTTTTTAGAAGATATGCAAAAAGTTCTCTTGGCTTTATTTTTGTTTTTCCTATTTTTACTGGTTTCTCAGATGCCAATCCTATGTTTATCATTGCCTTTATTATTTCACAATGCCCAGGATACCTTATTGTTTTATCATCAAGTTCCATGATTTTGTTTTTAAATGTTTTCGGAAGCGTTGAACTGCTGCCAGATGTATGAAAGCATTCAAGTTTTCCAAAGTTAGGAAAATATATGTCCTCAATATCTGTTAAAGCATCAACCTCTCCTGTTTTCCCATTTTTTATGATTCTGCATTTCCCTTTATATTCATTTATCAGTCCTTCAGCAGAAAAAAATAAACTATAATTCAATGGTGGCTCTGGTTTCAGGGGAAGCCCGCCAACCCTTGAGTGAATCTCTATCGGATTTTTAATTTTTTTGTATCCCAAACCTGCGAGAATATTTGTGAGACCGGGTGAAAGACCACAGTCAGGTACTATGGTTACACCTGCCTGTTTTGCCTTCTCATGCAGTTTTAACTCTTTTTCAACAACCTCTGTGTTCCCTCCAAGATCACAAAAATTTGTTTTTGCTTTGACAGCAGATTTTGCAAGCCTGTAATTTAAAAAATATGGAACAGCGCTTATAACAGCATCATATTTTTTCATAGTTTTTATTAATTTTTCATCATTTTTCACATCCATTCTGATTGGCACTGCGTTATATCTTTTCGCAACATTTTTTGCTGATTCAAAGTTTACATCTGCAACACCTGTTTCTACTTTACTTTTCATCAAATCAAACACTATTGCAGAGCCCATTTTACCTGAGCCAAGAACAAGGATTTTCATATTCTCACCCTCCTCCCAGATGCCTCCCTTTTAAATTTCCCAAAATCCTTCATTTTTCCCAGTGTTTTGTCATCAAAAACAGGGCCATCCTTGCATACATGATAACCGTTGATTGCGCAACTATCACAAATACCAATACCGCATTTCATAAATCTTTCCAATGATGCCTGAACAGGTATTTTATGTTTTATTCCCAAATCCAATATTTTTTTCATCATTTTCTCAGGACCGCATGTTATGATTGAATTGAACTTTTCTTTTCTTAGTGCTTCTTCCACCAATTCTGATGCAAAACCGTGATAACCAAAAGAACCATTATCTGTTGAAATCAGAAGTTTTGATTTTTTTATCCTGTCCATGAAAAATAACTTTTTTTTTGTTTTCGCACCAAATACTACAACAGCATTTTTCTTTTTTATTTTCTCAATCAAGGACGCAACTGGTATAATTCCTGTTCCTCCTGCAACAAACAACACTTTACCTTTTGGGGTTTTGAAACCATTACCATAAGGGCCCCTTATACCTATTTTATCTCCTTTTTTCATCTTGAATAATGCTTTTGTTGCCTCACCAACTTGCTCAACAGTGATACCCTTGAAATTATCTGTGTAGGATACGCTCATAGGTATCTCATCCACACCTGAAATCCATACCATGAAAAACTGCCCTGGTCTGACCTTTTTGTTATATTTGAACCTGAATGTTTTTATGTTTTCTGTTTCCTTTTTTGTTTCAGCAATTCTTACGATTTCTGGATAATTCATTTTAATGCTACCCCTATAATCTCATCTATTCTTTTATAACCGTTCTTTTTCATCCATAGTTTTATTTCATCACATATTTTTTTGAAAACATCAACTCCCCTGTAATAAACACCTGAACCTATCTGCACAGCAGATGCCCCTGCCATCATATACTCAACTGCATCTTTGCCATTCATTACTCCACCGCACCCGATTACCGGTATTTTAACATTAGATGCGATTTCATAAACGGTTCTTACACCAACAGGTTTTATTCCAGGACCTGAGTAACCACCGATTTTGTTTGATAAAACAGGTATTTTCAGGTCTAAATCAATTTTCATTCCTCTTAAAGAATTGATTGCTACTATTGCATCTGCTTTTGCAAACTCAATATTTTTTGCTAATGACAAAATGTTTGTATGCACTGATATTTTCACAAAAACAGGTACATCCACAGTTTTTTTCACGTTTTTTACAATATCGTAAACAATTTTTTTATCCTCACCAATCTCAACACCGTATCCCCGAGCATGAGGGCAGCTCATGTTCAACTCTATCGCGTTTACACCAAAGTTTTCCATTTTTTTTGAAACTAAAACAAATTCTTTTTTGTTTTTACCGAAAACACTGCCTATAACCGGAATTTTTGATTTTAACGCAGTTTTTATTTCATTTTCATAGTTATCTATCCCAGGGTTTGCAAGCCCTACTGCATTAATTAATCCATACTCAGTTTCAAGAACAGTGGGATTTTTATTTCCTTTTTTTGGTTTTATTCCTATTGATTTTGTTGTTACCGCGCCTGCACCATTTCTTGCAACATTTAAAAGAGTTCCCCCTGTTTCACCAAGAATGCCTGATGCAAGGATTGTAGGATTTCTCAGTTTCAGGCCTGATATTTCTGTTGAAAGTTTCATCAAAAAGGTAATAAGTTAGTGGATATTAAATAATATTGATTAAATATGGAGAAAAAAAACAGATTCAAATAATGTAGATGTCTTTAACTACTACCTTTATAACCCTGTAATCATTTTTCCTATTTATGCGCATTCTTCATCAGGACAGAAAAAAAGGTGAGATAAAACTGCTTATGGAAAACCTTGACGATTTATGGCATCTTTACAATATTGTAGAGAAGAATGATATTGTTTTCGCGCTCACTCACAGGAAAGTTGAGAAAAAAACTGATAAATTAAGGCCTGAGACGGTTGAAAGAAAAAAGGTGCGCCTTGGCATCAGGGTAACAGATGTTGAGTTCCATGAATTTTCTGACAGGCTGAGAATCCATGGCGTTATTGAGAATGGTGTTGATGCTGGCTCATATCACACATTAAACCTTAAAGCAGGGGATAATATTTCCATATTAAAGGAATGGAAGGAGCATCATCTAAACAGGATAAAAGAAGCTGTTAAGGCAGCAAAAACACCTGTTTTAACCTTTCTTTCAATTGATTATGATGAAGCAACATTTGGAATACTCAGGCAGTATGGTGTGGAAAACATTGGAGCCATTACCTCACATATCTCTGGGAAACAGTACAAAACAGATAAAAACGAAAAAAACAATTTCTACTCAAAAGTCTTAACAACCTTGGAGCAGATAAAAAAGGGTCCTGTGGTTATACTTGGTCCTGGTTTTGCCAAAGAGGAGTTTTATTCTTTTGCCAAGGAAAAAAAACCGGAACTTCTCAAGGATGCTGTTGTTATGGGTACAGGTGATGCAGGTATGAACGGCATTCATGAGGTTTTGAAAAAAGGCGTAATAAAGTTTGTTGAAAATACAAGGGTAGCAATTGAAACAAAAATTGTTGAGTCTCTTTTTGAGGAGATAGCAAAAAACGGGAACTTTGCATACGGTTTTGATGAGGTAGAAAACATGATTGATTCCGGGGCAGTTGAAACCTTACTTGTCACAGACAAACTTGTCAGAGAAAAAAAAGCAGATCAACTCTTAGAGAAAGCAAAAAAAACTTCTTCAAAATTCATGATTATTTCAACTGTTCATGAATCCGGTAAAAAACTGGAAGGACTCGGAGGGATTGGCGCAATACTCAGATACAAAATGGATTACTCGTAAACAACATCAATTGTTAAAGTGTAGGATGCTGTGTTGAGTGTGGCAGTATCACTGTAATGATGGACAAGTGCAGTCCATGTTCCGTACCCAATATCCTCAATCTGATCTGCATCAAATGTCATCATCTTTGGATTTTCTTCATCTGTATTGTTGGCAATGGATTCATTGCTTAAAGGGGAGTATATATAAAGATTCATATAGGAATCTGGCGCAAATGGTATTGCCTTTTCTATGTTATAATTTACTGTAACAGTAATCCATATGGCCGTTTCCTTAACCTTAAAACTGCCTCTTGTGATTGTTTCAGTGGTGGGCTCCTGTGAGGATCCTTGTATGGTGTCAATATACTCAACCTTAGTACTACTCTGAAAAGAGGTATAGTTATATAGAGAGGTGTTGTATGCATATTCCCTATAACCCATCTTGAATGATGTGTTTCCTTTAATAAGCTTCAATGTTAAATTCCTGAGCTGATAGGAGTCATTAACCCTGCATAAATAAATGTCTAAACCATTAAAGAAAAGGATGATTGTTTGATTGTTAGGATATAGGTATGCTGTGTTTGATGCGTACAACTTATTACCATCAACATGCAAAGAACCATCAACAGAGTATTCCCCAGATTCAGAAACATTTATGCCGACACTAATGTTCAGATAATCATAACATCCATCTGCATCTGAATCAACTGTCTGCTCTAAATAAATATCATTAAATGTTGCAGTAATTTCCTGCCCTTCCTCATTCTTGGGTTCATACAATCCTGGTGAATAATAATAAACAGCAACAACCGCTAAAATGATTATTATGACAAGTATAGCAATCCCAACAGGGGATGCCTTTGTTGTTGACGCTCCTTCTATTCCAAGGGGTGTTCTTTCATCCATATTTATTTCAATCTCCTCTTATGGAACAGTCTTTGACTTTTCCTAAGATGTTAGGAAAATGACAAGGACATTTTCCGTCACATAAAAAAGGATTAATTAGTAGTAAATATCCCATGACCAGTGATATTCTACAGGTGTGCCTCCCCAGTGAATAACATGAAAAGTCCATTCACCCGTCTTGGTAAGATCCCCAGCACTGAGGTCCACAATTTCTTCACCTGTAAAACCTGAGTTGGCAGAACTTCCAATCTCATTTCCTTGTGGATCATAGACATAAAGATCTAAGTCTCCTTTACCTGTGGACCATTCAATTTTTACTGTACCGCTCCTGGCATTTTCGTTTACTTGGAAGGAATACTCTATGTAGAATTTGATAATAGGGCCTGGGGTACCTGTAATCATGTCATCCCCTTCCTCACCCTCATGTTCTCCTGTTTCCTCTTCAGCTGGCACTTCCTCACCCGCTTCACCTGTTTCTACTGCTTCCTCCTCTATCACCTCTTTAACCTCTATAGAACTTGCCTCATAACTAAAAACACCCGCAGTTACAAGTATAATCACAATCGTTCCAACAATTGTTATTGTCCTCTTCTTTTTTTTATCCTCAAGAACATCCTTTAATGCCATAAATACTAATTGTTTACCTGTTTATTATATTTATCGGTTAACAAGGTGTAAGGTTTAAGGTGTAGAGGTTTAAGTGATAAGTACTTACACCTCACAACTTACCACTTACGCATTTATTCACTTACACCTTTACAGGGATTGGGTTGCCGCACTTCGGGCATTTATTATCCTTTAAATTGTATTTTTCAACAAAAAAATCGTGTCTTTCTATCAAAAGCGTTTTACACCTAGGACAGTATGTATTCTCATATTTACCGTGTGTTACATTACCAAGATACACGTAGTCAAGATATTTTTTTGCAATATCATATGCCTTCAGCATAGTCTCCATTGGTGTTGGCGCTACATCACCCATTTTATAATGAGGATAAAAACGTGAGAAATGAACAGGTGTTTCACTTCCCATCTCATGTGAAACCCATTCACAGAATTCTTTTATATCTCCCTCTTTATCATTATGCCCGGGTATTATTAGATATGTGAGTTCTATATGGATCCCTAATTTTTTTGCAAGTTTTGCTGTGCTAAGCACAGGAGATAATCTACCACCACAGATTTTACTATAAAATTCTTCACTCATGGATTTTACAT
>JAUWIS010000026.1 GCA_030605245.1 Methanobacteriota archaeon
AAATGCTTCCAGAACAGTAGCATCAAATGAGGATGGGGCGTACCAGTTATACCTGCCATCTGGGAATTATACTGTATATGTGAATGAAACTTACGGAAACGCTAACTACACATATAATAGGTCATTACCAATCCCTGATTCAACATATAACATCAGTTTAGAAATAGATACGATAATGGTTACAGGTATTGTAAAATACGAGGATAATCACCTAGATAATGTTACAATATACTTCAACGATTTTAACACAACAACAGATGAAAGCGGATTATACAAAATATATCTTCCTCTTGATGAATACAATGTAACCTATAATGTAACAATAACCTATCCTGGTTTTGAGTTGTTTGAAGAAACATACAATGTTAGCATAATATCTAATTATTCCATAAATGCAACACTCATACCATCAGATGTACCCGTGTACGGTGTCACATACTATGACGTAAACGACAACAACATATATGATAATGAGGACGTTCTTATAACAAATGCAACGATATCCTTTACAGGGGGGGCTGTAAACATAACTGTAAACTCCAATGGATGCTACAATACACTACTGCCTGTTGGGAAATACACAGTTTACGCAAATTATACTACTCCTTGGAACACATCATACTGTTACTTTGGACAAATCCCAGCTGTTGAGCCTACCCCATACCAGCAGCTTGATATTGCATTAATCAGGAGTGTAAAAATATGGGGAAATATATACTATTACAACATGACCGGTAAAAACAACACAGCACAAGTCAACATCACATTTACAAGGGATAAGGGCACTACTTATGAGGCAAGCAAAATGATTGAAGGAAACGGCTCATATGAAATATATCTTGTTCCTGGGATATACACAATCTCTGCATCCAACACAACATTTGAATGCGGTATGAATATAACCTACTCATACGATAAAACAATTGAAATATCTGAAAGCATGCATTATAATATAAACATCACAAAGGTGAGGGAATGTAAACCAGGGTTGCACTGGAATGAAACAGAAAAACAAACAATAAATCAGGGTGGAAGTGTTTCATATACCATAATAATAACAAACAACGGAAATGATAATGACACATTTGTTTTATCAACACTAAAAGTAACTAACAATGAAAACATTGTTGAAGGATGGGATGTTTCATTCAGCAAGAACACAATAACATTAGGTCTGAATGAATCTGAAAACGTAACTGTGAGCATTATTGCACCAGATAATGCACTGGCAGACAACAACACAATAACTATTGAGGTGACATCTCAGAATGCATCTCAGGATGACACATTTGAGCCAAAAACAGAGGATCTTGTTGTTTCAGTAAATAGGATATATGACAACGTTGAAATAGAATGTGAACCGTATGACAAGATCGATATGGGATGTGAGGAGTCGGGGAAATGGATTTCCTCGGGAGGAAGTGTTAATTTTGTCCTTTCCATAGAAAACAATGGGAACAACAATGTAGACGATGTTATCGTACTTTCAGTAGATAATTATTCCCTGCCCAAAGGATGGGATGCAACTTTGGATGATGATGATTACAGACTGAGCATACTTGGCGAATCCAAAAAAGATGTGATGCTCACTGTGACTTCACCGTCTGATGCTAAGTTAGATGATATTAGACTCCATAGGGTATACACAAACATACGTGTTTACGCCACACTTGAAAGAAATAATAGTATAGTTTCATCCAAAGTGCTAAAGGCTGTAATTTCACTTCCGGACCTGATAATAAAAAACATTACATTCTCAAAGTCTCACCCAAAAATTGGCGAAGAGGTAACAGTAAATGCAACCGTCTGCAATGTTGGCAAGGTGGGCGCGTTTTCACCAAGCGAGTACGAGGCATGCTTATATGTTGATGGCAGACTAATAAACACAACATACATAAACCAGACAACAATCCAGGCAGGTGAAAACATAAATGTTTCTATAGGATGGAACACAACAGGTACTGAAGCAGGATTTAGAACTGTCAAAGTCTCAGTCAGAGTCTGTAATGGAACCTTGGATGAAAGCAATCCCAATAACAACTATGCAACAAAAACTATACCTATAGGAAAGATAAAGGCATGGTGGAAACTGGGTGCGCTCATAGCCGGAATTATTGCAGTCGTAGTCGCAATAATTCTGATAGGTAAAATCAGAAGGAGAAGATGATTACATCTTTTTGTGATATCATTTATGAAGTATTCTCCCCCAATCCGATACCTAAAATCAGAAGAAGTAGAGGATTACCTCTTTTTTCCCAAGAGCATAAGAGATGATTATGATGACAGCTCAGTATATACATTCTCCAATTCATCCCCAACCTTCTTCCATGTAAAATATTTTTTCACTCTTTTTCTGCCATTTTTCCCAAGATTTTTCCTTCTTTTCTCATCCCCCAAAAGATCAGAGATTGTCTTACCAAGATGTTCTGGGTTATTGTAGTCCACAAGAACGCCACAGTCACCTAAAACTTCAGGCATACCACCAACATTTGTTGCAACACACGCCTTTTCGGATGCCATCGCTTCAAGTAAAACAATCCCAAAAGCCTCATACTCTGATGGGAGAACAAAAAGGTCACAGGCAGAGTATGCGCTGAGAAACATTTTTTCATCCTTGATATGCCCTGTAAACAAGACATTTTTTTTCACACCAAATTTTTCTGCAAGTGTAATAAGTGATGATTTAACACCATGGTCTTCTCCAACGAACACAAACATTGTTTTCGGAAAATTTTTTAAAACAAGAGGGATTGCTTTAACAAGTACATGCAATCCTTTGTTTGTCGCCAGCCTGCCTGAAAATAATATGAGTTCATTCTCAATATTGTATGTTTTCCTGAAGATATCTACATCAACAGGCGGTTTAAATAATGAGAAATCAACACCAGCAGGTATAATACTTGCCTTCTCAGGATTTATGTCCATCAATTCAATTTCATGTCTTGAATGGCATATTATAACATCAGCAGTATCAAAAACAGGTTTTGAAAACATTTTATCATAAAATTTTCTCAGTATTTTCCTTTTTTTTCCACCCCAGCTTGACCATGATGGATGAAAATGTGGTGTAAAAACAAGGGGGATGTTTCTTATTTTTTTTGCAAATGCAGCAACATTTGTCTGAAAATACCCATAGGAATGTGTATGTATAATATCCGCATTTTCTTTTAGGATTGGCAAAATTATTGAAGGCATAAACACATAATGTGCCTCACCGCCAAGCGAGTAAGATCTGAATCTTCTCACAGGAATATTATTTACATTATCTTCCCACCTGTCCCTTCTTTTGAATGGTGTTTCTGTATAAAGGTCGGACGTAAACA
Organism: Methanobacteriota archaeon; assembly: GCA_030605245.1. GTDB lineage: Archaea > Thermoplasmatota > JASEFT01 > JASEFT01 > JAUWIS01 > JAUWIS01. The sequence goes on from JAUWIS010000026.1 coordinate 3,324, forward strand.
CATTGACATTATGTTTTCTTCTCATCAGTTCCTTTGATATCTCATAAACATGTGTTTCTGCACCACCAGGCGCTGGTGGGAACCTAATACATAACTGAAGGATATTCACAAAACTTTTATGACATATAGCGATATAACTGTTTTGATAAATGTTTATTTTGTAGATAGTTTAATAAATGTTCTTATCCATAAACCATTAAATGAAAATAGTAATGGTACTCGGGAATGATTTTCTAAAGCCCTTTGTTGATAACAGGGTTTACAAAGAGGCAAAAGCATTAATTAAAAAAGGTAATGAAGTAACCGTTATCTGCTGGGCAAGAACAATAGACAACATGTCTCTAAATAATCTGCCAATAACTGAAAAATATAAAAATATAAATATAATCAGGGTTTTTCAAAATATTTCTCCAATAAGTAACCCTATTTTTATCAGGATATTCCAGCATATGACTGCTTTTAAAAAAATATCAAAAATAATTAAAACCATTAAACCAGATGTTGTTCACTGTCATGATTTTAACACATTGCTCTCAATGATATTTGTTAAAAAGAAAAACACAAAAATCATATATGATTCACATGAGGATTATCCATCTATGCTCAGTGATGTATGTTCATCCTTAACTGTTGCATTTTCAAGATTTTTGGAGCATACTATGGTCAAACTTTTCACAGATGCAGTTATTACAGTCTGCCCTAAAATAGCAGAAAAATTTCAAGAATATAATGTAAAAACAAGGGTTATAATGAACTGTAAAAATGTGTCTGAGTACAACATTCCTGATGAGGGGCTGCAGAAAACACGTTTACTGCTCAACGCTGAGGATAAAACAATATTTCTTTACATCGGCTCTTTGGGAAAATATAGGGGATTGGGGGATTTAATAAATGTGTTTAAGGAAAGAAACTGCGATAATGCTTTTTTGGTAATAGGAGGGAATGGTATCATGAAACACGATGTTATGGAAAAAATGAGACATATGCATAATGCACGATTCATAGGAACAGTACAGGCAGATAGAGTTCCTCTTTACACGAAAGCCGCTGATGTGATAGTATCATTGTTGGACCCGGTAAAGGAGAGTCATAGAATTGCACTGCCGAACAAACTGTTTGAGGCAATGGCTGCCGGGAAACCAGTAATTGCAAGTGAGAACACATCTACTGCAGATATTGTTTCTAATGAAAAATGTGGTGTTATTGTTCAGTATGGTGATGCTAAAAAACTGCATGAGAGCATAGTATATTTAACAGATAAGAATGTAAGGAAAAAACTGGGGTATAACTCTTTAAAGGCCGCTGAAACAAAATACAACTGGGAGGAGCAGGAGAAAGAACTGTTAAATACATATAAATCTATGATGAGGTGAAAGAATGCAAAAATACAAAATTTTGTTTTTATATCTTGACTTTTCATCATTTGTTAAAAATGATTATAACATTCTCAAAAAACACTTTGATGTATTACCTTTAAAATATGTTGGGAAAAGAAGTATACCTAAAATCATTACCAATGTTTATACACACGATCTGTGTTTTTCCTGGTTTGGGGGGCATCACTCTGCTATTGCAACCTTTTTTGCAAAAGTATTTGGAAAAAAATCTATTATTGTAGCTGGTGGAATAGACTGCGCCTGTGTGCCCGAAATAAATTATGGTGTATTTATAAAACCTTTGGATACCTTTTTCACTAGATTCGCATTTAAGCATGCTGATAAAATACTGGTCGTGTCTAAATTTACAAGAAATGAACTCTTGAAACAGGTAAGACCGAAATGCATAGAACTTGTTTATAATGTGGTTGATGAGAAAAAATTTAAACCTTTAGGAGAAAAAGAAAATAACCTTGTAATTACGGTAGGAGGAATAAACTTGTCAAACTTAAAAAGAAAGGGAATTGAAACGTTCGTAAAATCTGCCAAATTCATTCCAGAGGCTCATTTCGTTGTCATAGGCAAAATCCTGGATGATTCAATCAACCATCTAAAATCTATCGCTTCACCAAATGTTGAATTCACCGACTTTGTTTCCGATAAAGATTTAATTAAATGGTATCAAAAAGCAAAGGTAATATGTCAACTTTCGTATTACGAAGCATTTGGGCTTGCACCTGCTGAAGGTATGGCATGCGGTTGTATTCCTATTGTAACTAAAGAAAGGGCTGGATTGCCTGAAATAGTAGGTGATACAGGATTTTATGTTCCATATGGAGATGAAAAAGCTGCAGCGGAAGCGATAAAAAATGCGTTGAAATCTGATAAACGAAAAGAAGTAAGAGAAAGAATCAAAAACATGTTTAGGATAGAGAAGAGAGAGAGAAAGTTGATACAAATTATCAAAGAGGTACTAAACAATGAATGAAAAACACAAAAAGGTTAAAAGTTTTTACGATTACGATTCAGAAAGATATTTAAAAATCCAATGGACGAGAAACGATATTGCTAAATTTAATTATGAGATTACCAAAAAGAGGCTTTTGGATAATTTGTCTCCTAGCAAAAAGGATATTATATTAGAAATAGGTTGCGGTCCTGGAACATGGACAAAGATTGTATCAGAAAAATGCGGAAAATTAACTGCGATAGATATATCTAAAGGTATGATTGAGAAAGCGAAGAAATATGTAAACAAAGAAAATATCAACTTTGTAACTGAAGATTTTACTACTCACAAATTCAATAAAAAATTCAACAAAATATTTTCTGTTAGAGCGATAGAATATATAAAAGATAAGAATGTATTTATTGATAAATGTTACAAATTGGTAGATAACAACGGGAAGCTTATTATAATAACAAAGCATTCTCGCAGTATCTGGGAATTAAAAGGTATTTCTAGAAAGATATTAAAAAAATTAACTCCTAATCTTTTTAGGTACGATTTGAAAGAAAAGGTGAGTTACAGTAATCTTTGGTGGGAAAAAAGAATAAACGCATATGAGCTACAGAGTAGCATGAAAAAATCTGGTTTTAAAAATATAAAAATAACACCTGTGATGGCAAGACCGCCTATATTCATGAGAGGAAAATTTGAAATTCCTTTAATACCGCCTTCACACGACAAAGTTTTTGTTGACTTTTTCAGGAAGCTTGATAATTTATGCTCTAAATCAAAATTTTTTTTGGTGATATCAGAATCATATCTAATAACCGGAATTAAATCAGAAGGTGGGTAAGTTGAAAGTCGCAATCCTAAATTCTTATTCTGCAGATTTTAGGAGGATAGGAGGAACCCAATCCCTTGTTAGGAACTGGACAAACATCTTCCTTGCAAAAGGATGGAAAGTAGATGTTTACACTACAGGAGCACAAACAGAGGAGATACTACAATTAAAACCCAATCTTAGATCAATCTACTGTAGAAATAGTTATGAAGCGTTCAAGAAGATTGATAAACATAAATTTAACATACTATTAGGTGTTGGCGCACCCCTACCACTTCATATATTAAGTCAGTATTATTATTTTTTGAAATGGATATTACGGCGTGTTCACTTTATTCACATTTTTCATAAGTATCCCCCTTTGTCAGAAAATCCTTTTTTAAGATGGCTTCAATCTGGGTATCTCAAATGTGTTTACGATGTAATTGTTGCGGTCTCCCCAAGGATTGTTGATGCGTTAAAGTCGTCAGGTATCAATGCACATTTGATGCTTCCACCTATACCAAAAAAATTTTATTTTACAAAAAATGAGAAAATTGATGAAAAACAAAAAGAAAAACTCGATAAGAAAGTTGTTATAAGCTATATTGGTCGAGTAAGCCCTGATAAAGGAATAGAGAGCGTAATTCGGGCCTTCAAAAAAATAAGGAATATCAAAAAGGTTGTAGTGAAGATATATGGTTTGTACAATCCAAAGATAACATCATCTCTTAATCTTCATAGATATCTAACACAAGAAAATGAGATTGAGTATAAAGCTATGAACTATTTAAGGAATAAATATTCTGAGAAATCAGAAAATGATATTATCTCTCTATTAAAAATAACAGACATAATAGTTCTTCCATTTCATACTCTTTCAGAAACCGTTGATTCACCATTACTACTTTTAGAAAGCATGGCATCCCTATGTATCCCAGTAGCCTCTGATATTGGAGACATTCAATTTATCCTACAAGATTCTCACTTATTAATTAAAAAAGAGGAGAACTTGTATGATGCTCTTGCTTATCTTATCAAGGAAAATAAACTTGAAGAAAAACAAAGGCACATTAAAAATAGGGTTGATGATTTAGGCTTTGACATTGTTTACATAGGTAATATGATGTTTAAAATGCTGAAGAAATGCTAAATGCTATTTAATGCTAATACTGATAAACATCTCATCTGATGATAAGATCGTAAAAAAATTTAAGTACAACTATACTTATTACCTTTTATGGCACAGCAAAAGAAAACAAAAAAAGGCGAAGGCTTTCATTCAGCTGCAGGACTAATACGTTACTTTGATTCAGAGGAGGAAACTGCATTAAAAATTAATCCAATACTTGTTATCGGTTTTTGCATAGGCATTGCTGTAATACTTGAGGTTGTGCGTTATATGTGGCCGATGTAATTTTTTTCTAAAAAAATTTAGTTGCTTTTTTAGTTATCTTAAAAACTTTGTTTTACAATTTTTTTAAAGAGGTTTAATTATTTTTTTGATTATCTTAAAATTTTATTTCACAATTTTTCTTGTTGTTCTTTTATTTTCAATTTTTTTCAAATACAGAGAAACATTTATCTGTTAACAATGCATTACATTCTTTGAGAATGACATCAGGATCCGAAGAAGACACGATTCCGTCAAGATTTCCTCGGATTCTATCAAGAGGGTAGATGTCAGCATTATAGCCAGAGATAGCCATGTATCCTCCAAAAACGATAATTGCAAGTATTCCAACCATGGAAAGTTTGTAAACAGTATTTGCCATTTTTTCCTTCT
>JAUWIS010000056.1 GCA_030605245.1 Methanobacteriota archaeon
CCACATAACTCATTGCATTATACTCCCCTGCAAGTTTAACTATTTCATCCAATGGGGCTATGTCCCCATCCATTGAAAAAACACCATCTGTTATAACAAGAGTTCTTCTGTACTTATTTTTCCCTGCATCCTTCAACGCCTGCTCCAGGCTTCCCATGTCCTTGTGCTTGTAAACCAGTCTGTCCGCTTTTGTGAGACGCACACCATCAATGATACTGCCATGGTTTAACTCATCACTGATTATCACATCCCCCTTACCCATAAGCTGAGGTATGAGCCCTGAGTTTGTTACAAAGCCTGACTGATAAAACAATGATGCCTCAGTTTTTTTGAATTTCGCTATCTTCTCCTCAAGTTTTGTGTGAATGTCCATTGTTCCCGCAATAGGCCTCACAGAACCAGAGCCTGCACCGTATTTTTCAGTTGCCTTTATTGCCGCATCCTTGAGTTTCGGATGGTTGCTCAGGTTCAGATAGTTGTTTGAGCAAAGCATTAACACCTCTTTTTCATCGACAACTGATTTTGGTGCGGAAGCCCCCTCTAAAACCTTTATCTTCCAGTCAAAGTCTTTCTTGACCAACTCATCATATTCCTGTTTCAAAAATTTTGTTGCGTTTCCCATATTTTCACCCTTTTATCAATATTCATCATCATGTAATATGTTAGGGTTACTAAATATTTTGCTGTGGCATTTCACGGAAAAACGCTCTGCGTTTTTCCTGAAATATTAGGAAAACGCCTTCGGCGTTTTCCGTAATAAATCAGAGTTTCCCTTCCTCGTATCTTTTCTCCAGTTTCTCAAGCATATTCTTAGTCATGGAAGGTAAATCATAGTTTGGTTTCCATCCCCATTCTTCCCTGGCGCATGAGTCATCAATTGTTCTTGGCCAGGAATCCGCGATGTTTTGTCTGAAATCAGGTGTGTACTCACACACAAAATTAGGAATATGCTTCCTGATTTCTTCAGCTAATTCGCCTGCAGAGAAACTCATTGCCGTAATGTTAAAATCAGAGTGATGTTTGAGAGATGATAATGGGGCATTCATCAAATCCATAGTTGCTTTTATGCAGTCAGGCATGTACATCATTGGTAAAATAGTATCCTTTTTCACAAAACATGTATATCTTTTATTTTTGACTGCTTCATAGAATATCTCAACAGCATAATCTGTTGTCCCACCACCAGGCAGCGTTTCACTGCTGATGATCCCGGGATATCTTAATCCCCTAACATCTAATCCAAACCTTCTGAAATAATAATCACATAATAATTCACCAGCAACCTTTGTGACACCATACATTGTTCTGGGGCGCAGTATTGTTTCCTGAGGAGTACTTTTTTGGGGTGTTTCAGGACCAAAAACAGCAATGGAACTGGGACAAAAAACCCTTCTCATGTTATGTTCTTTTGCAATCTCAAGAATATTGTAAAGACCATTCATGTTTACATTCCATGCAAGGTTTGGTTTTTCCTCACCAACAGCAGACAAAATAGCAACCATATGATAAATAGTAGTGATATCATACTTTTTTACAACATTTTCAACACTTTCTTTTTTTGTGACATCAACAAGTTCAGAAGGGCCATTCTGCAATGTTGCACCCGGCTTTTTTCTATGAAAACCAGCAACAACACTATCATTCCCATATCTTTTTCTGAGTTCAACCGTTAACTCAGAACCTATTTGTCCAACTGCACCTGTTACAAGAATCATTTCTGACATTGTAAAGGTTATTGTCTGGTTACATAATAATGTTTATGGCAATCTTTATTTTATTGGAGTGCTATTACATCTTCCGTGATATCATGTATGAGATAAGATGGCATGGAAGAGGCGGGCAGGGCGTTGTCACAGCATCAGAAATCCTTGCTTCTGCTGCGCTAAAAGAAAACAAATATATTCAGTCTTTCCCTGACTTTGGTCCTGAGCGTATGGGTGCACCAGTAAAGGCATTTACAAGAATAGATGACAAGCCAATAAATATTCATTCCCAGGTTTATGAGCCTGACGCAGTTGTTGTTTTAGATCCAAGCCTGCTTGAAACAGTAAATGTAGTTGAAGGATTGAAAAAGGAGGGTATTCTGATTGTTAACTCAAAGGAATCTAAAGAGGAAGTAAGAAAAAAAACAGGTTTTCCTGGAAAAATTTTTGTTATCGATGCAACAAAAATAGCACTTGAAACAATCGGTAAGCCTTTAGCAAACATCTGTGGTGTCGGTGCTCTGTCAAAGGTTTCAGGTGTTGTTAAAAAAGAAAACATAATTTCTACTGTGAAAGAGGTTTTAGGTGCAAAGTTCCCTGAAAAAATTGTTAAAGGGAACATTGATTCTGCAAACAGAGGATTTGGTGAGGTGAAATAAAATGAAAGGATGGAAAGAGATACCTGATGGTGGATTAATACTTGAGCCTGGAAACTCAGTAGAATACAAAACAGGTTCCTGGAGAGCAAAAAGGCCTGTCTGGGATAAAGAAAAATGTATTAACTGTCTTATATGCTGGATACAATGTCCTGACAATGCAATAATTGTTGAGAATGAAAAAATAAGGGGAATAAACTATGATTATTGTAAAGGATGTGGTATCTGTGCATCTATATGCCCAAAGGAAGCAATAAGCATGGAGGAAGAAAAATGAAAATTTTAGGGATGAACGGTGATAATGCTGTTGCATATGCTATGAAACAGATTAATCCTGATGTTGTAGCAGGGTACCCTATAACGCCTCAGACAATTGCTATTGAAAAATTTTCTGAGTATGTTGCAGATGGTGAGGTTGATACTGAGTTTGTTGCAGTAGAATCTGAGCATTCTGCTATGTCAGCATGTATAGGTGCATCTGCTTCTGGTGGTAGAGTCATGACATCAACAGCATCTGCTGGACTAGCATTTATGTGGGAAATGCTTTACGTTGCTGCCTCAACACGTCTGCCTATTGTTATGAATGTGATGAACAGGGCACTTTCAGCGCCAATAAACATTCACTGTGACCATTCAGACAGTATGGGCGCGCGTGATTCAGGATGGATTCAGATTTATGGTGAAAATGTTCAGGAAGGATATGATAATATTATTCAGGCTGTTAAAATCGCTGAGTCTGCCGGATTACCTGTGATGCCATGCTTTGATGGCTTTATTGTTTCCCATGCTGTTGAGAGAGTAGAGGCTTTGGATGATGAAAAAGTGAAAAATTTTATTGGAATATATAAATCAGAACATCCGCTTCTGGATGTTGAAAATCCTGTAACCTATGGCCCTTTTGACATGTATGATTACTACATGGAGCATAAAAAGCAGGAGCATGAGGCAATGAAGGCGGCATTAAAAATTGTGAAGGATGTTGGAAAAGAGTATGAAAAAATTTCCGGGAGAAGTTATGACACATTATCAGAACACAGGCTTGATGATGCTGAGCTTGCTGTTATTGCTTTAGGCAGCACGGCTGGCACTGCGCGAGAAGCAGTGGATGAAATGAGAAAAAAAGGCATAAATGCAGGTTCACTAAAACTCAGGCTTTTCAGGCCATTTCCGTATGAGGACATAAGAAATGCTTTAAAAAATGTAAAAGCAATAGCAGTCATGGACAGATGCGATAGTTTCGGTGCTTTTGGCGGACCTATGTTTTCAGAGATTAGAAGCGCATTGTATAAAACAAGCGATGCAGAGGTTGTGAACTACATCTATGGTTTAGGTGGAAGGGATGTCACAACCAATCATATTAAAAAGGTTATTTCAGATTTGAATAATATTTCGACCACTGGAAAAGTAAAGGAATATGTTCAGTACCTAGGGGTGAGATAAAATGGTTTCATTAAAGGAATTATCAAAAAAAGAAGAAAAACTTGCATCAGGGCACAGGCTTTGTGCAGGATGCGCAGAACCAATAATTGTACGTCAAATACTAAGTGCAACAGATGAGCCGGTTATTGCTTCAAATGCTACAGGATGCCTTGAGGTTGCTACAACAATATATCCTTATACATCATGGAAAATACCATGGATTCATTCTGCCTTTGAAAATGCTGCATCAACAATCGCAGGTGTAGAAGCATGCTATCAGGTTTTAAAAAGAAAAGGAAAAATAAACAGGGAAATAAAATTTGTTGCATTTGCTGGAGACGGCGGAACCTATGATATTGGTATTCAGGCATTATCCGGGGCGGCTGAGCGCGGGCATGATTTTCTTTATGTCTGCTTCAACAATGAGGCATACATGAACACGGGCATTCAGAGAAGTTCTGCAACACCAATGGGTGCATCAACAACAACATCACCTGCAGGCTCTGTTATTCCTGGCAAAAAAGAGTTTCCAAAGGATTTAACAGAAATCATGGCTGCACACAAAATCCCATACGTTGCCCAAGGATCACCAGGTTTTTATAATGATTTGATAGCAAAGGCAGGCAAAGCATTTTCTATTAAAGGTCCAAAATTCATGAATGTCATAGCACCCTGCCCGCGTGGATGGAGGCATCCAACAGATAAAACAATTGAGATATCTAAAAAGGCTGTTGAAACATGCTTCTGGCCATTGTATGAAGTAGAAAACAACGAATACAGGCTTACAGGAATATCCAAACTCATTGCAGAGGGAAAAAAGGAAAAACTCCCCATAGTGGAATATTTAAAAATGCAGGGAAGATTCAAGCATCTGTTCACAGAAAAATACAAACATATAATACCTGAGATTCAGTCAAGGATAGACAGTGACTGGGGTATTTTGAAAAAGAAATGTGGATACTAAAAATTAGTTTTTTTGAAATCCTCAAGTATTTTCTGATGGTCAAACGCAAGTTCAGGAAGATTGTTTAACGAGAAAAGTTTAACATCCTCTGCATCTGAACCTGGTTTCATTTTACCGGCAATGACATTTAACTCATAAACGATTGTGACAGTATGACCTCTTGGATCCCTCATTGGATCAGAGTAGACACCCAAAAGGTCTTTTATTCTTGTTTCAAACCCTGTTTCCTCACTTGCCTCTCTGATTACTGCATTTTCAACTGTTTCACCACAGTTTACAAAACCACCAGGAAGCGCATAATAGTTTTTGAAAGGATGGTTCTTTCTTTTGATAAGAACAATTTTGTTTTTATAAAATATTATTCCATCCACAGTCAGACACGGTGATGGAAAATTTAATGCCTTTTCAACCATTTTTTCTTTTTCCAGATAAATTTTTAAAATATTTTTACCTGCCTCTGTCAGCGCAGTTCTCCCACCTTCTCTCCCTCCTCTCTCAGAAACAACAACATCAGTGCCAACAGCCTTATTGATTTTTTGTATTCTTCCCCAGGCATCCCTGTAACTCATTTTCATCCTGCTTGCAGATTTTGTAAGCGAGCCTGTTTCATCAATTACTTTCAGCAGTTTTGCCCTCCCATTGCTGAGTAAAAACTTTTTGTTTTTCATAAGCCAGAGTCTTGATTTGAATGAGTACATCAAATGATAAATGCAGTAGAATGATTTTAAAGGTTGCCGTGATGTGCGCAATATATCGCAAATATTAAATCTATCCTATCTATGTTTCACCAAAATTTGCTACAGCAAACTTCTTTTATCCACAAAACGTTATATGAAATAAATTCAGAGTCCCTTATCTATAAATTTATATTGCTCCAATTAATTATATTAAATAATGGATATTAAGAAATCAGCCAATCAAGGAGATAACCCATGAAAGCAGAGGCATTAGTATACTGTGAAAATGAATTTGGGAAGATAGATGGAAAGGTTGCAAATGGCCTTGTCAGGCACTCAGAAAAGTATGAGATAGTCGGTATTATTGACAGCTCAAAAGTGGGTATGGATGCTGGAGAATATCTCGATGGAATAAAAAATGGGATACCGATATTCCATGACCTCAATGATGCCGTGAAGAACTTGAATCATGTTCCGGAATATTTCATCTACGGCATTGCGCCGCTCGCTTCATTTCTTGACAAGGAACAGAGAGAGATAATCTTC
>JAUWIS010000174.1 GCA_030605245.1 Methanobacteriota archaeon
ACAAACTCAACCTCCTTCAGGAATGTTTCAAATTCACCAAAGGATTTTATGTACTCAACAAATTCTCTTTCTTCATTACTCAAATCTTTTTTTGATGCGAGTTCTTTTAGAAGATTTAATGATTCAATCTCCCTGTGAAATGATATACCCTCAGAGATTGGGTAATGAAATGTTGTATTTATTCTCTCAAGCAATGTTGGTTTGTATGCAAAACACAGGGCAGAGTTTGTGAAGTTCACGCAATGACCAAATTCCTCATGTACAAGTGTCTGGAAAATATCCGGTGAGCCTGATGGCGGCGCAAATTTTTCATTTGTTGTTGTAAAATAGATATTAAATGGTTTCTCTGTTAATGTATCGTATGCGCTCATTGCTGCTGATGGAATAAACGCCAAAAGGTATTCTGGTGTTTCTATAACCTTTGTATTATATTCGGGTGTTACTCTCACAAGATTTTTTTCCATAACCTTTCTCAGTTTCTCTCGCAAATTTAGTATGAAGGAAACAATGTTTTTTCTTTCAATCTTTCTCCTTTTTGTCATTTCCTCAGAAACCCTTTCAATACTTGGTTCTGTATCGTAAATGTTTGCAATTTCTTCTGTGATTCTTTTTAGTTCAGGCATTTCTGAATCAAGCCATCCAAGTGCTTTTCCCTCAATCTCCTCAGGTGTTTCAGGGTAATCATACATGTTTTTCAGGAGTTCAGGATAAATCTCGCTCCTGTTCATTTCCTTCCCTTTCTCCTTTAATATTGGATAAATTTCTGAGAAATCACACTTGTCCAGACCTGGGACAAAAAAGTTTTTCATGTATTCCTCTACCTTTTCCTCAAGTTCATGAATCCTGTTTTTTAGAGACTCATCATTTGTCTGCGTTCCAACATTTTTCAGTATCCCAATTAGTCCCTTACATCCCCTGTATGTGAGAATTCTGATCTCAACAGGCCAGTCGTATCCCCTCCCTGCATAGGCATCTAGGAGTTTTATACCATTTTCAGCGAGCAGTGTTAGATGCTCAGGTTTTACACCCTCCTTTGATATGTGTGCAAAAAATGTCCACAATATACTGCTGGGGCATTCCTGTGGCTCCTCAAACAACACACTTGTCTCCAGATAATCTAGAAACTTTTTTTCAATCTCATCTGCTTTATCTCTGAGTTCTGCGATCCTTTGCAGAATTCTTTTTTTATTTTCTTTTGTCGGTATGAAAAGTTTTCCGGCATACTCATTTAAGCCCTGGGAAAACGCTGATGAAGGGTTTACGGTCTTCCATAACTCAAATATCCCATTTTCAATCATGCTTACTAAATAAGGAATGATAAGTATTAAATTTTTGGTTGAGCATTCATATCTGATGAGAATCAAAAATCATCCAATCCTGTCTTTTGACAGAGGTAAAAAAATAACATTTACATTTAATGGAAGAAAAATTGATGCCTACGAAAATGAGACTGTGGCATCTGCCATTGCTGCTGCAGGGATAAACATTCTAAGCAGAAGTGTCAAATACAACAGGCCTAGAGGTTTCTTCTGCGGAATAGGAAAATGCTCATCCTGTCTGATGACAGTTGATGGTGTTCCAAATGTTAAAACCTGCGTTACACCTGTAAAGGAGGGTATGGTTGTTGAGTCGCAGGATGGGAAAGGAAATCTACCTGAAAACAAGGAATTAAAAAATGAAAATGAAACCATTCATACAGATATTGCTATTGTTGGTGCAGGACCTGCAGGTTTATCAGCCGCGCTTGCTGCATCAAAATACAATGTAGATGTTTTAGTTGTTGATGAAAACCCAAGAGCCGGTGGTCAGCTGATAAAGCAGACACACAAGTTTTTCGGTTCAAAGGAGCATAAGGCTGGTATCAGAGGCATAGAAATCGCGAAACGCCTTCTGAATGAGATTAAAAAATCAAATGTTAATCTACTGTTAAACGCGAGCGTTATCGGATACTACAAAGAGAATAGCCATATGCTCGTCGTTGTTCAGAACAGCAAACTCATAAAGGTTTATCCCAAAAAAATTATAATCGCGACAGGCGCGTCCGAGAACATGCTTATGTTCCCAGGGAATGACCTGCCAGGCGTTGTTGGCGCAGGCGGTGTGCAGACACTCATGAATGTTTACGGTGTCAGACCAGGAAACAATGTCCTTATGGTTGGGGCAGGGAACGTTGGGTTAATTGTTAGTTATCAGCTGATGCAGGCAGGCATAAATGTTAAAATGGTTGTTGAGGCAATGCCAAAAATTGGTGGATACATTGTCCATGCTGCGAAACTGCGCAGGCTTGGTGTTCCAATATTAACATCCCATACAATCAAGTATGCCTATGGTAATGGGAATGTTGAGGGTGCAAAAATTGTGAAACTTGAAAACTGGAAAGAGGTTGAAGGTTCAGAGTTTGATGTCCCTACTGACCTGATTTGTCTTTCTGTTGGTCTAACACCAACCTGTGAACTTCTATTTCAGGCTGGATGTGAAACAAAATATGTGCCAGAGCTTGGCGGCTGGGTAGCAGTGCATAACAGAAATCTTGAAACGAGCGTCGAGGGTATTTATGTTGCAGGTGACGCCTCAGGAATAGAAGAGGCATCTACTGCGATGATGGAAGGCAGAATCGCTGGGATTGAC
>JAUWIS010000105.1 GCA_030605245.1 Methanobacteriota archaeon
CCTGTATAACCTTGTTGTCCTTATGTATTGTTTTAAGCAGATGCGCGGGCCCTATCACAGTCATCCTTGATGTTCTCCCTGTTCTCCTAAGAATCCTGCTGAGCCAGTCTGTCTTAATATTGTCAGCATATCTTTCTATCTCAACACCTATGAATGTGTCCTGGTCTATCTCAGTCATTGTCTGCTCTATAAGACTTATCTCCTCCGCAGGAGTCAGCCCTTTTTCCAGAACAAGCACTATACCATTTTTTATCTGGTCCAGAATAAATCTTATCCTGTCCGGTGAAGTAAACTCATTAAGTTTCTGCTGCGATACCAGATTTATTTTCACACCATCTTCCATCTTTATCTTTCCCATTTTTATCACCTGAAATGACGCACCATCGACCTGTAAAGCCCGTCAATGTTATACCCTGCAAGAGCAGACACAGGCACAATCGGATGCTGTGGAAAAGCATTCTTTACCGTTGCAGGTGACGCTTCCGGTAGGTCTATCTTGTTTGCAACTATAAGCACAGGCAGTTTTCTCGCCTCAAGATTCCCAAGCAGTGTAATATTTACCTGGGTGAAAGGGTCTTCTGCTGTGTCCATCACCAGTAAAACACCGTCAACATTATCAAGCCATTTTATTGCCTCAATAACACCCTCTGTCGCCTCCTTTGCCCTTCTTCTCCCATCCTCTTCAGTCATCCCATAATCTTCCACAAAGTTATGAAAATCTATTTTTGTTGCTATACCAGGTGTGTCAATTATGTCAAGTGATAAAGCTGTCCCGTCCGCCTGAACCTTAACATTGGATCTGAATCTCGCCCTTCTTGTCTCATGTGGTATTTCTGAAACAGGGCCCATTGCCTCACCTGTGCAGTCATTAAAAATCCGATTTGCAAGCGTTGTCTTACCAGCATTAGGAGGACCGTAAATGCCTATTCTAAGATGTGTTTTGCCAAAAAATCTTTTCAGAAATCTCTTTAACGAAAGCCTTTTTATCTTTTCAAGGAGCCCCATCCCGTATCACCATAAAATAAATAGGGTTTTTGGTATATAAATCTGTTGGATACTTCAGTTGATTGAGGAAAAGTTTTAATGCGAAGGAAGGAGATGCTGTAATTATGTATTTAAGCATAGATGGATGGAAAAGTAATTTCACATTCTCAGCCTGCCATATGATACCCGCGCATAAAAAATGCGGCAGATTGCATGGTCATACATACGCGCTACATGCAAGGATTTATGGTAAGCAGGATAAAACCGGGATGATTGTTGATTTTTCTGTCGTAAAGGATGCTATGAGAAAAATTGTTGATCAACTTGACCATAGGGTACTTCTCCCAAAAAAGAGGGTTGAATCAGAAAAAAACGAGATAACAATCATTGAGGGAGGAAAAAGGTATGTTTTCCCTGAAACAGATGTTGCGTTAATTGATGTTCCATGTTTGACAGCGGAAAACCTTGCAAAATATGCTCTTAAAAAAATATGTAGGGAGATAAAAAACGAAAACATATCCGAGATTGAAATAGGAATCAGTGAAGGATGGGGGCAGGATGCATGGGTAAGCAGAAAGCTGTAGTTCTTTTATCAGGCGGTCTTGATTCCGCAACAACACTTGCTATTGCATTAAAAAACTATGGTGTTTATGCATTATCATTTGATTATGGACAAAAACACAGAAAGGAATTAGAATCTGCAAAAAAAATTGCGGAACATTATAGGATAAATCATAAGATTGTGAAGATTGATTTGTCATGGGCTAAATCCGCACTTACAGATAAAAGAATAAGAATTCCTGAGTCAAGAAAAAACATTGGCAAAAACATTCCTGTTACATACGTTCCTGCGCGAAACATGATGATGCTTTCATTTGCCTTGGCTTATGCTGAAACAATAAACGCAGATAAAGTTTTCATAGGGGCTAATGCTGTCGATTATTCAGGATACCCGGACTGCAGGCCTGAATTCTATAGGGCATTTCAGAAAGCATCAAGTCTTGGAACAAAAAAGGGTCTTAAAATAAAATATCCTTTGATAAACATGAGTAAATCTGAGATAATAAAAAAAGGCATGAAGTTAAAGGTTCCCTATCATTTAACATGGTCGTGTTATAAAGGAGGAAAAAAAGCCTGTGGAGTCTGTGATTCCTGCATTTTGAGATTAAAAGGTTTTAAGGAAGCAGGATATGATGATCCTGTTGAGTATGAGGTAGGGAAATGAAAGTAGTTAGGGATCAGAAGTTTCGGAATTGCTACCACAATTCCTCACTCCTGCAAATTGTAAACAATTTGCAGAAGTTAGGGATTAGGGGTAAACAAGAAGATAGAAGGCAGAGGTTGGGGGTTAGGGAAGATGATTAAAGGAAAGAAAGTTGTTCTGAGAGCATTGGAAAAAAAGGATTTAAAAAGATGCCTGAAATGGGTTAATGATTCTGAGGTTACCAAGGACATGGGTACATCTTTCCCTAAGTCCATGCATGAAGAAGAGAGATGGTATGAGGGAATACAAAAAAGTGAGAAAAGGAAAATATTTGCTATTCAGGCAGGAAAAAGATATATTGGGAACATAAGCTTAGAAAATATTGATTATAGAAACAGGAAAGCAACACTTGGTATAATGATAGGTGAACTGGGTTATTGGAACAGGGGTTATGGTACTGATGCAATTAAAACATCTCTTTCATTAGCATTCAATGAAATGAATTTACATAAGGTTTATTTGTATGTCTTTCCTTCAAACAAGAGAGCAATTAGATGCTACAAAAAATGTGGGTTTGAGAAGGAAGGTTTAGTTAGAGACCATGTGTTCAAACAAGGAAAATATCAGGATTTGTTGGTAATGAGTGTTATTAATAAAGGAGGGATGAAATGACAGTAAAACTAATCAACTATACGCCTGAGCCTGAGAAAACTGTCGCGGCAGCAGCATATACATGCCATTTGAGAAAATGCGCAGAAATAGATAAAATGTCTGGTGAAAAAATCAGAAAGATTATCAGGGCAACAAGAAACTCAGGCCACCATTCTGTTATGGAGCATGCAAGCTTCACATTTGCTGTTGATGAAATATCAAGGGCATGCACGCATCAGCTTGTACGTCACAGGATGGCATCCTTTTCCCAGCAGTCCCAAAGATATGTGAACCTGAGCGAACCAGATTATGTGTTGCCAGAAACAATTGAGAAAAATAGTAAAACAAAAAAGTTCTTTGAGTCGGCAATGAAAGATCTCTGGGATGTATACAACAAACTTACTGAAAATAATATCCCGGATGAGGATGCGAGATATGTTCTTCCAAACGCAGCGAAAACAAGCATTGTAATAACAATGAATGCGCGTGAACTTTATCATTTCTTCTCATTGCGCTGCTGTTTAAAGGCGCAGTGGGAAATAAGGGACATGGCAAATAAAATGCTGAGTCTGGTGAAAAGGGTTGCGCCTGTTTTGTTTGAGGATGCAGGACCAAGATGCAAACAATTAGGTTATTGCCCTGAGTCTGAATCATGTGGGTTGATGCCAACAAAGAAGGATGTTTTAAAGATAAAATGAATTTTCATACTACTTTTTACTCTTTCTATACCTCCACATAACATCAGGATGCGTTCCAGCAAGATACTGCCATCCTGCCTTTTCAATAATGATTACATTTCCGCCTTTGTATGCTGATACAAGACCGAGTTTTCTAAGATCCTTGAATATCTGCCTGTATGAGGATATATGTTTCACAGCAGTTATCGGACAGTATTGCTGGGCATGTGCTTTAATCCATTTTCCAGCTTTTACAAGGAACACTTCATGAGCATCCGTTATTTCAACCATGGTGTTACCAGTATGGAAATCACAACATATATATTTTACTAATTTGGTAATATAAGACCAATATGGTAAACTATATATAGAAGTGGAGCCATGGGATATATATGATTCAAAGAACCGGAAAGGGTGTTAAAATTTCGCAAAAGATATCCATATCGGATTTTGTTAAACTACTCAGGCAAAAACCATCTAGGATTATTATCTCTGAAAGTATCCTGAAACAGGGTAAAAGTTTGAGATTGATGGTGGATACATTAAGCGCTA
>JAUWIS010000126.1 GCA_030605245.1 Methanobacteriota archaeon
CTTTCCTCCAAGTTTGTCGTTTATGAACGCATGCCAGTCCGCTAACAAAATCGTTACATCAAAACCTGCAGAAATTAAATCCTTTATTTTATTCGCGCAGACAAGAAAACCAATATGAATAAATCCTGATGGCTCAAAACCAACATAGGCTGTAGGATGTTCTTTTTTTTCAAGCAAAACTCTTAACTCATCTACTGTAACGATTTCTTCAGCATTGTCTTCAACAAGAGCAAATCTTTCATTCAAATCCATAAATTAGAATAGGATTACGGGTTAAAAGTCTTTCTTTTATGCTTTACTTTCCCTGCGCAGTTTCTCAACAACCGCCTTCTGGGTGAAGAACTTCATTGAAGGATATTCTGTCCTGTGTTTTCTGACAAATGTACTGATTTTCTCCCAGATTGTCCTGTCAATCTTTATGGTTTTGTTTAAGGTTAATTCGTCTCTTAGTCTTCTGCTGCTTTCTCTGTCTAATTCAATGTCACCACATTTTTTACACTCATAAGCCTTCCCAGTACTTTTTGTATGCCTTATTTCAGGTATGCTGGAAAAGTCTATTTCCTTCATTTCACCACCGCATTCTTTACATTTTTTCATATCATTCACCTTTTTCTTTTCTTTGCATTAATTACCCATATTGTATCATCTTTTCTATCATAACTAAAGAGGATATATATCTTATATCCTTTCTTTAGTTTTCTGTCTATTTTGAATATGTTACCTCCAAGCATTTTTTTCTTGGATGTCAATATGTAATGTGTTACCATTATCCTATCTATGTTTGTTTCAGGGTCCTTTTTGTAATGTTCTGTGAATCGTATCCCGGTCATTAGTGTTCTAAAATATAGTATATTATCCCTGATATAAATAAGTTTCCAAAAAGTTACTATTTTTACTACTAAAAGTTTACTTTTTAGAATTAACTATTAAAGGCAATTCCATCATAAGAAAGAGAAAGATGAATGAAAAACATATTATTCATTAAACCCATCCTCTGTTTAATGAGTATCAAAAATCTTATCAGGCAGAGTCTGCCGTTGCTTCTTATCATGGGTGTTGCTCAGATGTTCACAGGCGGGATACTGAGCAGTATGGCAACTATGTTCAGAAACACGCCTGGTTTGATTGTTATTGTTCCAGCAATCATTGGTCTGAGAGGCAACATTAATGCTGCATTAGGCTCAAGGCTTAGTTACGCTGCACATCTTGGTATTATTGATATTAAAAAGGTATTCGGTAAGGAAACAAAAGAAAACGTGAAAGCATCAATAGTTCTGAGCGTTGCATGTGCCTCGCTTTTAGGCTTTCTAAGCTGGCTCACAAGCATTGGGCTTGGGTATCATGTAAACGTGCTCGTTCTGATAGCCGTAACACTGATAGCAGGCACAAGTGCAGGTTTAATCCTGGCATTTATAACAGTTGGCATAGTTATTGTAGCATTCAGAAAAGGACTTGACCCTGACAATATCACAGGGCCTTTTCTAACAACGGTTGGGGATATTGTAACGGTAATCTGCCTGTTTGGTGCTGTAATGATAGTAGGAGGGGCATAAAATGTTTTATTCCATGAAAAAGATTTTAAAGGACAGCATACCTATACTCTCCTTGCTTATGATTATACAAATATTTGGTGGACAAATCCTGAATGCCCATCTTGAAAAATTCTTGATGCTTCCTATTTTACTGATGTTCATCCCCATGGTCAACGGTGTATGTGGAAACATTGGAAGCATTCTAGGGGCGAGGGTTTCTTCAGGACTGCATGTAGGATACATTACACCGGATCTCAGGGGGAAGGAATTAAGAGAAAACATAATTGGTGTATTAATCCTTTCCTTACTAACCTTTGGTTTCCTAGGATGTCTTGTTTATGTTATTTCCTTCTCATTCAAACTTGTAGTTATAATGATAGGCGCAGGTATGCTCCTCACCCTGGGGGTGATATGTTTATGTATACCTACTGCAATGATATCCTTCAGGAGGGGTGTAGATCCTGATACTGTGGTTATACCTATACTGACAACAGGTGCAGATGTGTTAGGCATACTATGCCTGCTGTTAATGATAAAACTGGTGGGAATATGAAAAAACAAAAAATGTTTGAGGAAATAGAGTATGAGCCGACAAATGTGAAAGAACTGCTGACAGAGATGAAGGACGTGTCTGAACTGATAACAGACCTTGCGTATT
This sequence comes from Methanobacteriota archaeon, assembly GCA_030605245.1. Classification (GTDB taxonomy): domain Archaea; phylum Thermoplasmatota; class JASEFT01; order JASEFT01; family JAUWIS01; genus JAUWIS01. Next base: position 2,191 of record JAUWIS010000126.1, read on the forward strand.
CAGCAGTAATATTTGACAGCAAGGACATTGCTGAGGAGGTCAGAGAACTCGAGTTCAGGATGGATAAACTACTATATCAGATAAGACTCACAGCAATGCTTGCGAGCAGGACTGTTGAGGATGCAGAGCAGCTTTCGGGTCTGCTGCAGGTTGCATCTGCTGCTGAGAACATATCAAATGCTGCCGGGGACATTATCAAACTTCTGGACACAAAAATTGAAAACAGGCCTTTTCTTCCGAGTCTGCTTCAGAAAGCTGATGAAAAAATCAGGATAATAAATATTCCTGAGTCTTCACCTATGAAGGATAAAACCATCCAAGAACTTAGGATTGAGTCTGAGACAGGTGTTAGAATAATTGCTATCAGGAGAAGAAAAAAATGGGTATATGACCCTGATGACAGCACAACACTCAAAGAAAACGATATGTTGATTATCAGAGGTGTAGATGATGGTTATCAGAGATTAAAAGGGTTTGCTGAAGGGAAAAGGGGGTTGAACAATGAATGAGATAGAGGAATTGTTTTTGGAGATGAAGGATACATCAGAGCTGATGGTTGATTTGGCCTACTCAGCATTGCTTTACAACAGCAGGGAAATTGCTGAGGAGGTTTTTAATCTTGAGGAAATGATTGACAAATTAAATGCGGAGATACAGAAAAAATCTGTTTCCTCTGCTGTGAAGGATAAAAATGTTGAAAAAACACTTGTTATGCTGCGTCTCGCAACCTGCATAGAATCCATTGCTGATGGCGCCATGGAGATAGCGGATGTTGTTCTCAGGGATATTGAACCCCATCCAATACTCAGGATGAGCGTTATGGAATCCGACAGCATGATAACAAGGGTTGTTGTTGACAAAAAATCTGTGATAGTTGACAAAACACTTGGGAAAACAAAACTGTCATCAAAAACAGGGATGTGGGTAATCGCTATTAGAAGGGGGGAAAAATGGTTTTTTGGGCCTGATGAAAACACAATTGTTAAGAAAGGGGACATAATAATTGTCAGGGGGCCAAAGGAAAGTGAAAAAGAACTTGTTGAGATAGCATCAGGTAGAAAAAGAAAATTTTAACCAAAAATTTATTATGCCATTATGTGTTATCGTATCTTCACCAAATGAATAATGAGGACTGAAATATGTCTGAAAGAGGTGAAAAAATATGGCAAAAGCAGGATATGTAAAGTTTGAAACACCAAAAGAACTCGTGGATAGGATATATGAGGCGGTTGAACTTGCCAGGGATTCTGGTAAAATAAGCAAGGGAACAAATGAGGTGACGAAACTCGTTGAGAGAGGAACAGCAAAGTTTGTTGTTATGGCTGAGGATGTCACACCTGAGGAGATACTGATGCACATGCCTATGTTATGTGAGGAAAAAGGTGTAGGATATGCGTATGTTCCAAGCAGAC
>JAUWIS010000114.1 GCA_030605245.1 Methanobacteriota archaeon
ATGGCGGTTTCGGTATTTACTTATATGACTATGCCCCCGACTACCACTCTGGGTGGCCATCCTACTCTTATTCCTACTCATATATACATGATGTAAACATTGCTGATAATAATGTCTCTTCTAATGGTGACTTCGGCGTCTGCTTATACACCTCCACTGCATATTATGTCTATATGTATAAAGTAGATATTGTGGGTAACACTATTTTTCTCAACGATGCTGCAGGCATAAAAACATACGCAAAAGACCATCATTCCTATACAACCTTTAACCTTGCAATGCATGATAATCTTGTATGCTCAAACAAACAAGGCATAGTATGTTCTGGTGGTGCGAATGCAAATATTACAAACAACAGTCTTGCGTACAATGATGAGCATGGTGTATTGTTTGATACCTGTACTGATAATGTTGCACATTACAACGACATATACAAGAATCCGTTTGGTATGAATGTTTCTAATAGCGCTACTGTGAATGCTGAAAACAATTATTGGGGTAACAGCAGCGGTCCTTATCATCCAACCATGAACTATGAGGGTACGGGTAATCCTGTAAATGGTGTTGGCACAGACTTGGATTTCATGCCATACCTAACAACGGCTGTGGGTGTTATTAATGAGAGACCTATTGCAGACCTCACTGTTGATAAAACAAGTGTAGTTCAGAATGAAAACATAAATTTTGATGCATCGGGCTCAACAGATGATAACAATGTTAAAGAGTATTTTTTTGATTTTGATGATGGAAACAGCACAGGATGGATAACAACATCTACAATCGCACATAGTTATTCATCAGAAGGCACCTATAATGCAACAGTTGTTGTGAGAGATGAGTATGGCGTTAAAAGCAACAACACAGCAAAAAAAACCATAACTGTTGGTGGGGCGATAAACCAAAAACCAACAGTAATCATTACCTATCCGTCAAATGGTGCAACCGTAAAAGGAACAATAGCAGTATCTGGTACATCATCAGACCCTGATGGCACAGTTCAGAGTGTTGAGGTTTCAATAGATGATAACACATTTGCTACAAACAAGTTAACAGTTAGCGGTACAACATCATGGTCTGCATCATGGGATACAACACAATACACGGACAGTAGTCATACTATTTATGCAAGAAGCTATGATGGAATAGGTTACTCAAATATAAAATCAGTTACTGTTACCGTAAGCCAGACATATGTTAATCAGCTACCAACGGTAACAATATCCTCACCAAACAATGATGAAACTGTTTCAGGCACAGTAACAGTTTCAGGCAGTGCATCAGATCCTGATGGTGTTGTTTCATTTGTTCAAATCAGGATTAATAATGGGAGCTGGGGAAATGTTTCTGGTACAACATCCTGGTCATACTCATTGGACACTACCAAGGTTTCCGATGGAGGGCATACAATTAGTATTAGAAGTTTTGATGGTATGGATTATTCATCCATTGATTCTGTTGATGTTAATGTGAAAAACAAGGTAGGAGGAGCAAAACCCTCTGAAATACCATGGCTGTACATCATAATTGCAATAATAATCATTATCCTAGTTCTTGTTGGTGCATGGTTTGGTATCAAAAAGAAAAAAGCAAATGAAACAGCAGGACAACAATTCCCACCAGACATGGCACCTAAACAAAGTAAACCGTGATGTTCCGTTGTCCGAAATGTGGCACAACATTTCAAGTATCAGGAGAAAGCCCGCTTACTGTTGTATGTCCAAAATGCGGAACGAAAGGAACTCTAAAATAGGATTAAAAACACTAAAACAGTTGCCAGATTCACAAGAAAATATCAAATGCGATACATTTATAATATTTAGAGAACATATTATATTCAGGTGAAACAAATGAAACTCAAAGTTGTTTTAGAGAAGCAGGAAGAAGGGGGATACACAGTTTAGGTTCCATCCCTGCCAGGCTGTATCTCACAGGGTGAGACAATTAAAGAGGCATTGAAAAACATTAAGGAAGCTATAGAATTGCATCTTGAACCTGATGAAGATGACCTTGTTTCTTACAGAAATAATAGGATACTGGAGCTTGCTGTATGAAACTTCAGTAATTTCGGGGATATGATGCAATAAAAGCATTTAGGGTTGGATTTATTGTTATATGTTTTTTAGGAAACTGCTGGGACTCATGATTCTAATATCTTTATATTTTCCGAGTTTCAGAAGATGTTTGTCACCTGTGATTATGCATTTTGCCCTGCCGTCAACCGCGCATTCTATTATTTTGTTGTCATCTGGGTCTTCTGTTATGAGGGTTATTTTTGTCTTTGGCTCTATCACCTCCGATGAATGTATCATAAGGGATACTATTCTTTGAACCTGGTTTTTATGAAGACCAAATTTTTCTCTTGAGAGAACTTCTTCAAACTCCAGCAGTATGGCAGGTGATGTTAGCAACCTGATTTTTCCTGTAAAAACTTTGTCCAAAACCTTTCTTGGTTTTCCATATGTTATGAATGCTGATATTAGCACATTCGTGTCTATGACTGCTCTGATCATTTTGCAGACTTCCTTTTCTCCTTCCTATATTTTTTTATTTCTTTATTCACATCTTCCTCAGTTATCCCTTTTTCTACTGCAATTCCTGTTGTTAACGCTGCAATTTCCTCAAACTCTTTTCTCAGGCTTGGAAGTTCTATTTTCTTGAAAATTATGTAGTCCTCCTTACCGTATGCTATAAATTTATCTCCAAGCCTCAGTTTCAGCATTTTTCTTATAGACGCAGGTATCACAAGCTGCCCTTTTTTAGACATTCTCACAAACTCCATTTTATCACCGTTTAACAGTTATACAGTTCAACAGTTAAATAGTTTACCATGAAATATTTATTTGTGCGCAAAATAACAAACAAGTTCATTATTCATTTTATCTATTCTAACAAAACCAAACCTCTCAAACTGAACAACATTACCGATTTCTTTTTTTACCCTTTCTTCTGCTATTCCCTCTTTTACACTTCCATCAGGGAAGAAAACCTTTGTTTTTATACCCTTTGATACCCAGTGGATGATTCTTGCTCCTTCTTTTAGTATTGATAAATCCTGACCAATGTATTTTGCAGTGTTTTCTGATGTTAACTCAATGTTGCATAAATCCTTTAACCTGACTTTTTCGCCTATTTTTATTTTGCTTAGATCATCTCCTGTAACAAAAACATTCACCGGTTTTTCAAGAATAATTTTTCTGACACCTCTTTCAGGAATGTCAGGATGCAGGGGCGCATGTCCCTCTAACCTGTCAACATTTGTGATATGCAGAGGATGAGGATTCCAGACAAAAAAATACCTGTTCGCTTTTTTATCCACAATGTCTTTGTTGAATGCATAAAGGTTCTTCCATGAAAACATAATATCAACAGGTTTTATGCCAACACCAACCCAGTATTTTCTAATAGCACCTGGTGATATACCCCTTTTTGAAATCGCTCTTATTGTTCCAAGCCGGATGTCATCCCATCCTGAGTAAAACCCTTTTTTTATTTCCTCTTTTATTAAAGATGTTTTTAGTTTAACATCCTCAATTTTTACCCTGCCGTAATGTATGTACTCTGGCCTAGTCCAGTTAAAGTAATCAAAGATGTATTGCTGCCTGTATGTGTTGCTTAGATGGTCTTTTCCTCTGAGAACATGGGTTAAACCAAGAAGATGATCATCGATAGAAACAGAAAAATTCATCAGAGGATAAACAATGTATCTGCCATTTGTTCTTGGATGAATTGTCTTAGAAATCCTTAACCCGACAAAATCCCTGAGTGCAGGATTAGGCAAATTTAAATCTGTTTTAACAACAACAGATGCTTCCTTTTCATCATAAACATTTGATAGCATTTTGTCCCATTCCTCAAGATTTTTCTCAGGACTAAGATTCCTGTGAGGGCATGGGGTTTTTTCAAGTTTCAGTTTCCTCCATTCCTCAGGGTTGCATTTGCACACAT
>JAUWIS010000048.1 GCA_030605245.1 Methanobacteriota archaeon
ATCCTCTGCTTATCCTCGCACCACGCACCGACTGTTGACCTATGCTTCCCGCCATCTGGCTTAAATTCAACATAGAGCCCCTGGCACCAGAAACGGCCATAATAACTGCTGAATTATTCATACCCAGGTGCTTACCTGCAATCTCACCTGCCTCATCCCTCGCTTTTCCAAGAACGGTCATGATTTTAACTTCAAGTGTTTCCTCAAGGCTTCTTCCTGGCATCTGTTCCAAGCTTCCATCCTTATATGCCTTGACAAGTCTGTTTACATCATTTTCAGCTTTTTTCATTTCGCTTTCAATACTCTTTTTCGCTTCTTCTGGTATGTCCTCTTCGTCTATACCTGTTGTAAACCCTTTTAGCATTATAGCGTTTATGCTGAGTTTTGTTGCTCTGTCAATAAATTCCCTGCCTGCATCCTTACCGTAATCGCGTGCAATCTTGTTAAGAAGTTTTCCTTTGAATGCTCCTATACCTTTACCATCCATTGTACCACATATTAGTTTGCCATTCTTAATCAGGACATATGCATCATCCCTGCATTTTTGTTTTTTACAAACATCACACCCTCTGCATATTGATGCCCTGAACTCCATGTTTAAGTCTTCTGGTAAAAGAAGTGAAAATATTTGCTTCCCGGTCCAATACTTTCCTTTTGCTGGTTTAGGCAGTTTATCCTTGTAGCCTATTGATGAGAGTAAGTAGCATGTTTCATCTTTTGTGAACTTTGAATCTTTATGTGTTAAAAGAAATGCACCTGAAATATGATCATGCACCCCTCCTATAACACTCCCTCCAAAACGTGGTGAAAGAATATGCTCCTGGACCATCATCAAAATTTTCCCCTCAGCCCTTGCTTCCTCTGACTGCAAAACATGAAGATTCATCTCATCCCCATCAAAATCTGCATTATACGGAGAGCATACCGCAAGATTTAACCTGAATGTTTTATAATCCATAACTTTTACCTGATGTGCCATCATACTCATCCTGTGCAGTGATGGCTGCCTGTTGAACAAAACAATATCTCCATCCACTATCTGTCTTTCTACTGTGAAATTAGGTTCAAGATTTTCAGCGGCATCTTTTGCATTTTTTTCTGTGACCTTTATCCTTCTCCCATCAGGTCTGATAATATAATTTACACCAGGATACTTAGGACCTCTTCCAACAATCTTTTTAATATCTTCTATATTGTATTCTCTAACCTTTATCGGTACCGTTAACTCTTTTGCAATACCCAATGGAACACCAACCTCATTTATTGATATGTTTGGGTCGGGTGTAATCACGGTTCTTGCTGAGAAATTCACTCTCTTTCCTGAAAGATTTGATCTGAATCTTCCTTCTTTACCTTTTAATCTCTGGGTTAAAGTCCTCAAAGTCCTTCCTGACCTATGTCTTGCAGGGGGTATGCCAGATGTCTGATTATCAAAATATGTTGTTATATGATACTGAAGTAACTCCCATAGATCCTCAACAATGAGCTGTGGCGCTCCCGCATCCCTGTTCTCCTGCAGTCTCTGATTAATTCGTAAAACATCAACCAATTTGTGTGTTAAATCATCCTCGCTTCTTTCACCTGAGTCCAAGGTGATTGAAGGCCTAACATTTACAGGTGGCACAGGCAACACTGTTAGAACCATCCATTCAGGTCTCATGTTTTGCGATAGCCCAAGAAATGGCAGGTCATCATCCTTAATCCTCTCAAGTCTTCCCCGAATCTCCTTAGGTGTTAGTTTATGCCCTTCCTCCCTAAAAGTGGTTGGTTTGTCCAGGGTTATCTTTTTCTGTTCCTCACCACAATTAGGGCAAAGAGAGACAGGTTTCATCTTCCGCCAGGTATTCTTTTTTCCTTCCGCTGCTCTTTTTTTGATGTTTTCTTTTGAAATTAGTAATCCACCACATTTCCTGCATGTACACTGCATGATTCTCCATACAGTTTTTGCATAACCAACATGTATAATAGGCATTGAGAGGTCTATATGGCCAAAATGTCCTGGGCATTCATCAACCCTGCCGCCGCAGGTTTTACATCTTAATCCAGGCTCTATCACACCAAGGCGAGGGTCCATCAATCCCATATCTATTGGAAAACCATCATCATCGTATGTGTCAGCAGTTATGATTTTTGTGGCTGACATCGCTCTTATCTCTTTTGGGGATAAAAGATCAAACTCAATACCCTTGACCTTTTTGGGTACGCCTATCATGTTAAATCCCCCAGTTTCAATCGTGATATGACGCCAAGTGATTTAAGCTCATCAACCAGTAATTTGAATGCATAACTCATCCTCACAGGATGAATATCCGCTCCTCCTTTACAGATAGAGCAACGCAAAAACCCTCTTCTGTCCAGCATCGCTACATGCCCGCATTTGTTACATACATATTCAACAATCCCATCAGATTCATCTAACAATCTGTCCTTAATAACCATGGATGCACCGTGTCCTATTAAACAATCGCGTTCCATTTCACCAAAGCGCAAACCACCCTGACGTGCCCTGCCTTCAGTAGGCTGGCGTGTGAGTATCTGAACAGGTCCTCGGGATCTGGCATGCATTTTACCTGCGACCATATGATGCAGTTTCTGATAATAAATAACACCCATAAATATTTCAGTTTCTATCTTTTTCCCGGTTTTCCCATCATACAAAACCTCTTTACCAGAGGACTTAAAACCATTTTTCACAAGGGTTTTTCTTAAATCCTTTTCAATTTCACCTGAGAATGCTGTCCCATCCACATTCCGTCCTTCCATGGAGCCAACCTTCCCCCCTATCATCTCAAGAATATGCCCTACGGTCATTCGTGAAGGTATAGCATGGGGGTTAATGATTAAATCAGGCACAATCCCCTCCTCATTGAAAGGCATGTCCTCCTGAGGCACAATCATGCCTACAACACCTTTCTGCCCATGTCTGGATGCAAACTTGTCCCCAAGTTCAGGTATTCTTTCATCCCTGATTTTTACCTTCACAAGCCTGCAGCCATTCTCTGATTCTGTCAATGCAACAGTGTCAACATATCCCTTTTCACCATGTCTTACTATTATAGATGTTTCCCTTCTCCTCTGAGGTGTGAGAAAATCTGTTGGCTCTTCAAGAAATCGCGGTGGGGATGTCTTTCCTATTAATACATCACCACCTTTAACCATTAACTCCGGTGAAATTAAACCATCATCATCCAAATTGTTGTATGCTTCATCAGCCCTCGCTCCTACAACATCCGGTGGTGGTGGCCTGAACCTTTCTTCCTGCCCTCCAGGGTATCTTCTTTCCTCTGCCTTGTATGTTCTAAAAAATGTTGATCTGCCAAGCCCCCTCTCAACCGAGGCTTTGTTCATAATCAAAGCATCTTCCATGTTATACCCCTGATATGACATTACTGCAACAACAAAGTTCTGGCCCGCAGCCCTTCGTCTGAACCTGGCAATATCTGCCTGATATGTTTTAACCATTGGCATCTCTGGATACTGCAGCAAATGCTCCCTTGTATCAGGCCTAATCCTATAATTCGCAGAACCTAGACCTAATGATTGTTTACCCATACCTGCACCCATTGTGTTTCGTGGTGATGAATTATGTTCAGGATATGGTACGAGTCCGGTTGCTATGCCAAGGATAGCAATAGGATCAATTTCCATATGAGTAGTATTCTTTGTTATCTCCTTTTCTGTTATGGCGATGAACGCATTTTCTTCCTCCTCAGCATCAACATATTCTACAATTCCATCGTTAATAAGATCATCCCAGCCTATTTTTTTCTTCTTTAAATCCTCCAAATGTCTTTTTGTAAGTTTCAGTTTCCCATTTTCCACAACAAGCAAAGGCCGTCTCACCCTGCCGGAATCACAGTTTATGATAACCTCGTTCATGTCCTCATCCAGGCGCACATTAACCTCATGGGAGAATTCCCCCTTTCTTCTCTTTTTCCGGATTTCTCTGACAAGCATCCTCAGGTCATCAGATGATGCTACAAGGTCACCGTTTACATACACCTTGCCCAAAATTTCCCTTTTTACGGGCTTGATCCCTAAATCACTCAGCATTTTTATGACATTTTTTTCATCAACGCCTTCGGATATGTCTACCATCAATGCAAGATTTTTTACAAGCCCGCAATTTTGCCCTTCAGGTGTCTCATTCGGGCATAATCTCCCCCACTGTGTAGGGTGCAAATCCCTCGCTTCAAAATGTGGCTGTGATCTTGTTAAAGGCGAGGTAACCCTTCTCAGATGACTCAACATACTCATGTTGCATGTCCTATCCAATAACTGTGACACACCTGCTCTTCCACCGACCCAGTCACCTGTAGCCATTGCATGATACATCCTCTGGGTTAAAACATCAGGTCTTATAGCAGAACTTATCTTTAACTCCTTCTTTCTAACATATCCGCGCTCAAGTTGATATTTCAGGTCTTTAACAAGATTTATTATTCCAACCCTGAACAACTCCTCCATTAAATCCCCTGCAAGTTTCAGTCTTTTGTTTGCATAATGGTCTTTATCATCCGGTCTTCTTTTACCCAGCACAAGTTCCAGAATTGATCTCGCAATTCTCCCTAAAAATATCGCTTTTTTAATTCTATCCTCTTTTTTATCACCAAGATGAGGCAGTAGTGACAGGTCCAGAATTGATTCCACTTTTTTTACCCTGTAATCTTTAGCCTGACCTGAAGCAAACTTTTTCTCCAGAAAAACCAAGGCATCCTCTGCTGAGTAAACATGATACTCCTCCCCACTTTCCTCAATGTTTGCAAGCATAATAGGTCTCATTGCAGGATCACTAATCACGGCATCCATTATCTCCTCATCCGATTCCATTCCCAGTGCCTTCATCAATGTTACAAGAGGCACTGTTCCGGATGTTCCGGGAATGCTAACCGTTAGCACGCCATCTTTCCTTTTTTCAACAATCGTTAACGCTCTGTACCCTTCTCTCTGGGAAAACACCTTTGCTTTCTCTGTTTGTTTTCCATATTTTTTAGAGTATTCAACCATAACCCTGTTCGGTGCAAGTTCTTCCAATGATATCAATACCCTTTCGGTTCCACCAATGATAAAATATCCGCCTAAATCCAATGGGTCCTCTTCAACAAGTGCAAGTTTTTCATCATAGCTCATTTCCTGGATTTTTTTTGGATTCAGATCCTTCCTGCAATGCCGCAATAATCCATCTATGTTGTTCGGATGTAGGTTGCATTTCTTTGATTTTATCATTATCGGTAATCCCCCTATGTGTACTGTTTCAGGGCCTTTTTCAGTACCTTCATCCATAACAGAAATTTTGAGATATATAGGTGCAACATAACTAAGGTTCCTAAGGCGCGCTTCCATAGGCGTTAATGGATGTTCTGAACCATCTGCTTCTTTTATTATGACATCACCTATATCGGGTTTGCCTATGCTAACCTTCCCAAGTTTAACCAGAATGTTTCCAACATCAAGCTTTATCGTACCTCTCTCTGTAACCCCTTCACCAACTCGCACAGAATCAATTACCTTTTGCATTCTGCTATCAGGGTTATCTTTTGTTGGAATAAAATCATTATATGATGAACTCTGATGATTAACAAGACTCCTGTTCCTGAAAAATGCCTCAACCAGCTCTCTCATTCTACTACCACCTGTCTGTATGCTATAAATCTCTCCGCAGTTGGGCTTTTCCTTATAATTTTTATAATCTGTCCCGGTTTCACATCCAGTTCTTTTATAGCAGGATCAGAAACAAGTATTTTTGGAAAATTTTCCGGACTGACATTATACTTTTTTAAAATTTTCTTTGCCTCATTATCTGAAAGAAGCACATGTTCTGGTACAAGTTTATGTTTTGTTACATCAAACTTCATCCTTTTCCTCCATCCTGCCAAATGACAGGTAAGCGTTCCCCTCAGACCAACGGGCCTGAGGGGATTCGAACCCCTGACCACCTGGTCACCTTGACATTTTTTTATCATAAAAGCCAGATGCTCTTTATAGAGATACATCACTGTAATTTTTTGATACAGTGTAATATATCTTACCTATCTGAGCTACAGGCCCCTTGAGAGTGAGACGGTATACCCCTCATTGCATAAAAGGTTTGCGGAAAGCCCTTTCTTACTCTGGAATTGCCAAGGGCAATTCCATACGTTGCTAGGAAAATGCCTTTTGCATTTTCCGTCGCATCTCTTAAAAAGGGAAAGAAAGCGTCTTGCGGAAAGAAAGAGAAATAGCCAATTGCATAGCAATTGGCTTAGGCAATTTGCCGAAAGCAAATTGCCATCCTCTTTTCTTTTCCGCCCAGCCCTTTCTTTCTTTTAGGAAAAGAAAGAACGCCCTGGGGTTCAAGAAAGAAAATTGGGGGGTTGCTTTGCAACCCCTCCTTCTTTTTCTTTTCCGCCAGACGCTTTTCTTTTTCTTTAGAAAAAGAAAAGGGCTGTTCGAAACATTCTTAAACTATCACTCTGCTTTATCATTTCAATGATTATTATCTCAATGAACCTCATTGCTGTATTTGGGATATGCTGTTTGCTTGCTGTGTTAACCTATCTGCTGAAGGCTTTGGACCTATTCGGTTCTTTTGCAGCATTAATCCTTGGTTTAATCATAGGTGTGTTCGGTGGTTTACGATGGCTTATTGTTTTGATAGTGTTCTTATTTATCAGTTTTGCTGTTACAAAAT
>JAUWIS010000041.1 GCA_030605245.1 Methanobacteriota archaeon
CAGCCTCATATTTATCAATCGCCTTATGATATTTTTCGTATGCCTCTTGGATATAGGTGTTGTTAAATGTTAGATCATACTCCGCATACAAAATATTGGTTTTAGCGAAATCCCTAACAGCATCAATAAGGATGTTAATTAGTTCTGTGTTCCCTACTTTTTCAAGGTCTTTTACAGCATGATGAACATCATCTATACAATGCTTAAAATCTTTTTCATTATACTCCTCTAACGCCTTATTGAGTGCATTCAAAACATCTTCATAATCATCATCTTCTACAACCAGTGTTTCTACAGTGCTTATTACAGAGAGGAGTGCATCCTCAAAATTTTTTGTGGCATTGTTAACATACATTATCTCATACTGAGTAATATTTCCATCTGTTATGTTTTCCTGCCACGCCATATGGATATACTCATCTGTTGCAACAAAAGGGTTCAGGAAATCCCTTTCAAATACTTCATTGATAGTTTGTGGTTCTTTCCCAAGCATTGGATTTATATTCTCTGATGATTTCATAAAAGCATCAACCTGAGCTGGTGTAAGCGTGCATTCATAGTATCCTGGATTATCAGACCCAAAAGATATTTTGTAGTTCCCATTTATATCCTCTTGAACTGAAGCATATGCGTTAAAACCAGATGTGCTGAGCAGTTTCAGAAACTGGTTTTCTATCTCCTCCTCAGTATATTCCGTCTGCGTTTCTATTTCCGCTTTTACGTTTCTTCCAACAGCTGCAAAAGCAGTAATAACTACTGCCAACACACAAAAAACACTTACTATCTTCCTGAGTTTGTTTTTCATCTTTTATCACCAGATACACATGAGTGGGGGGGGGTCATATATTTTCCTGAAAAGGGTTAAATAATAGGATGCAACAACTCCGAGGGTTTATTCTGGGAACTTGATAATTAACCTCATCTAGCTATTTTCATCGTCAGTTATCCATATATGTTACATAAAATCCGTGATTTTTGGTTCCTTTTTCCCAAGTTTTTTTCTTTTACTTTGCTTAGGTTCAAATGCGCCGAACAGGGTTTTTTGTGTTGTTCCTGTAAGCAGATTTTTTTCGTCTACACCAAAAACCTCAGTAACTCGCGAAACAGACAAAGCAATTCTTTCTGCATAATAGCCTAGGTCAGGCTCGTGCTTAAATTCTCTTCCATCAATATAAGGCTCTACTGCTTGAGGAGTAACCCTGCAGTTTGTCACAATCCATGAAACTTTCATACCTGGAATAAACTCGTATCCCATTTTCATCAGTTTTTTTGATGCCTGAACGCCTGCCTGGGTGCCAGGCATCTTGTAATCCGATTCATCCCTTACGGTTCTGGATATGGTGAGTTTCTCAACAGGTATTTTCCCATTTAGGGTGTCAGTTATCACCTGTCTTGAGAATTTAATTGCTTCATCAATCTTATCGTTTAGCACTAAATCAAAAAGCTTTGTCAGTGTTTCTGTTTGTAAATCAAAAGCATCTGTTCTCCTGGTTTCATAACCCCGGACAAGCATCTCCTTGGCTGGCCAGACTATTTTTCCGATATATCGTTTCTTCTTCCCATGTGAGAAAAAGGAAACCAATATCTTTTCAAACTCAAGGGTAATACCTCCTTTTGAGAATTTTTCAGATATTTTTTTTCCAAATTTTATACTTTCATCCAGGTTTTTGTATGGAGATTCAAAAAACACAGAATCTGTATCAGAATAAATCACATTTATGCTATCATCACCAAGTTTTTTTATCACACCCTTAATGTTTTCCCTGGCAAATGCCGTGATAGACGCACCAATCTTCGGGTTTGTGAACCTGTAAAAAGAGGAAGCGAAAACACCATAAAATGCATTCATCAGTGTTTTTATGGCGTTCTGAAGACCGTTATAATATCTTATTTTTTCAGGGTTTTTTGTTTCCCTCATTTTTCTTTTTACTTCTTCTCGTTCATTCATAAGTGACTCAAGAATGCCTGGGAGCAAACCTTTTCTTCTATCCTTGGATAGAAAATGTGTACCTGTTGGAGCAATGATTTCACCATCAGGGCTTAATGTTGTGAATCAAATATTGTTTGAGATGATAACAGATGGATACATTGATTTGAAATCCATAACAATTATCCAGTGATACAGCCCTGGCTGAATGGAATGAACATATCCACCCGTGATTCTCTCACCACCATATATATGCTTGGTGCATGGAACACCTATTTTGTTTTTATCTGCCTCCCGAATTAATATTGAATCTATCAGCGTTGATGTCCTGCCATTCAAAACATCATCAAGTGGAAGTTTTGAAACAGTCGCCAGATCCATTGCTTTCTCTATAACACTGATTTTTTCAAGGATGCCAAGTGCAAGTTCGGCATCCTTCAGACAGTAATCCATCACTTTTTTCCTGTTTTTTTTCCATTCCTCATCAATTCTGGAGGGGTCAACATCAAGTTTTTTTTCATTAAGAACAATTTTTGCTATGTGACCAAGGGTTTCCCTTTTCGGGTGCAACTCCCTTTTCGCAGCAAGCCATACATCAACGCTTAATCGTCCATGAATCCTCCAGTACCTGCCGGATGTGCTCATAATTTCTGATTTGTCCCTGCCAATGATTATTTTAATATCATGCTTTTTCGCCCGCTCATAAAGCAATGGAATATCATATCCTTCAGTGTTGTATCCTGTAACAATATCAGGATCATATTTGTTCACAGTTTCAACAAATTTTTTTATAATCTCAGGTTCATCACCTGCAAGTTTTTCTTTCTTTAACTCACCTTTTTCTCTTATAGCACAGCATATTGTGTATATTTCACCTGTTTTTATACTATTCTCAATATCAAAACTAAGGATACAAAGTTCAGGTTTAAATGGTTCGCATTCCTCAAATCTCTCAGCTTTCAAAACAAGCTCTGTTGTGTACCTTTTTTTTATTTTATCATTTTCCTCACTTCCAAAAACCCGGACACAGGAGCTAATATCATTGTCATAGATAAACCTCTGCCCGAAGGGGATGTCGGCTGCAAGAATCCTGAATTCTTTCCCAAGTTTATGCCTAAAATCAGGGACAAGCCAGGGATATTTTATGGCAATTTTTGCGCATTTCTTCATTTCTCCTTTAAAAAATAATTCTGTTTCCTCAACATTTGTTACATCCCTGTTCTCCTTCAGCGCCTCAACAACCTCCTTTGTCGGCTCTGCAACATAAAAGTATGGTTTAAAATCATAGCATCTGATAGTGATTGACTTACCATTTCTTGTTTTACCAAACAACTCAACAACAACATCTTCTTCTTTTGTGTATGATACTGTCAGGAGCCTGACATCATAAGAATCCATATTTAATACATGTATTTTAGGTTAAAGATGGTTTCGCTTTTATATCGGTATCGGTTGAAAATGAAGGTTCCCGATATTCACACCTTCGCAACAATCTTTATAACATCCCCATCATTTAATACATGGTCTGCGCCGATTATTCTTTTCGTATGCGCATCTATTGCCCTGATAAAGTTTTTGCCGATGTCGGTGTGGATTTTGTATGCGAGTTCAAGTGCTGTTGAACCTTTCTTCATCAGGTACGCATCCGGTAAAACATTTCCCTCCTTGTCTGTCAGTTTGTTTTCATCCTCAACAGGGTAAACAACAATCCTGTCCAGAACATTGAAAACCGCTGTTTCAATGCATTCCTGCACGCCTGTTCCACTATATTCCCCCATTTTTTCTCTTATGAACTCTAATCCATGAATTTGTTTTTCATTGAGTTTTTCCTTTTTTATTATTTTAAAATCATCAGAGCCGGGGTTATAGTCTATAAGTTCTGTGCTTGCTGCTTTTCGCAGTGCAAGCTCGGATTCAGCAGATGTTGGTATGACAGTGTAATCAAGTTTTTTCAATTTCTCAATATTTTGGGTTGATGCTATGTCGCATTTGTTTGCAGCGATGATTAGGGGTTTACCAAGTTTCCTGATATTTGATGCGAGATCAAACAAAATTTCATCATCCCATTCCTTTGGATTCTCAGGCATGTTATGCAACGCTGTTTTTATTTCTGGTTCTGATATGCCAAGACCTGTTAGTTTCTCTGAAAGAAGCTTCTCAATTTCCTTTTTTTCATTAAGATGAGAGATTTTCTTCCAGTCCTTTTCAATGATATTTTTTATCCAGAATGTGATTTCTTTTTCAAGGAATCTGACATCCTCAACAGGGTCATGCGTTCCGGTTTCACATGGGTTTCCCTCAATATCCGTAGCACCGGAAGCATCAACAATATGAATCAAAACAGATGCCTGGCGCAAATCATCAAGGAACTTGTTCCCAAGCCCTTTCCCTTTATGCGCATCCGGGACAAGACCTGCTACATCAATGATTTCAACAGGAACATACCTGATTCCTTTTACGCATTTAGCATTTTTTGGGTTGCATTTTACATTAAAATCAGTATGGGGGCATTTTGCCCTGACATAGCCTACACCCCTGTTAGGGTCAATTGTTGTGAAAGGATAGGATGCTATCTCAGCTTTTGCAAGTGTTGCAGCAGAAAAAAATGTGGATTTCCCAACATTTGGCTTACCAACAACACCTATTTCCATAGGATAGTATTTGTTTCAGGATAAAAAATGTTTCCTTAGGAATAGTTTAATAAACCTCTTTATCTATAATCGTTTGATGTTTGAATCAGAATACAAACTGATCTACTTCAAGGAAAACGGTTACAAACGAAGAATTTGCAAAAAATGCGGTTCAGCATTCTGGAGTTTAACAGAACAGGAGATATGCAATGATACACCATGCGCAGAATATTCCTTCATAGGTAATCCTCCAACAAAAAAGAGATATGATATGGAGAGTATGAGGTCGCGTTTTCTAACATTTTTTGAAGAAAAAAAACATACAATAGTGAAAAGGTATCCTGTTGTTGCACGCTGGAGAAAAGATGTTTTTCTTGTTAACGCATCCATTTATGATTTTCAGCCTTTTGTAACATCAGGTTTAATGAAGCCGCCTGCGAACCCTCTTGTTATTTCCCAGCCGTGCATACGTCTCACGGATGTTGACCTTGTGGGGAGATCCGGGAAACACCTAACAACTTTTGAGATGATGGGACACCATGCATTCAACTCAAAAAACAGGGATGTTTACTGGAAGGAAGATACATTAAAATATTGCAATGATTTTTTCACAAAGGTATTAGACATAGAAAAAGAAAAGATAGTATACAAGGAACACCCATGGTTTGGCGGTGGGAATGCAGGTCCTTCCCTTGAGGTTATCATAGATGGTCTTGAGGTTGCAACCCTTGTCTTTATGAATCTTAAAGAGGATAAAAAAGGAAAAACAGTTTTAAACAATGTTGGATATTCTCCTCTTGCTTTGAATGTTGTTGACACAGGATATGGGCTTGAGCGAATGGTATGGCTTTCAAATGGAACACCCACAATCTATGATGCAATCTATCCTGACTTTATAAGAAAAATCAGCGAAAATTGTAATATATCCCATGAGTTAGAGGACGAAAAATACCTGAACCTGCTATCAGAGTATGCAAAACTTGCGGGCATCATTGATTTAACCACAGACATGTCTGATTTAAGAAAAAATGTTGTAAAAAGATTAAAAGAAAAAGGTTACAACATAACTGTTGAACAACTATGCAAAACACTGAAACCTGCAGAAAATATTTATGCTATTGCTGACCATTCCAGATGCCTTTCGTTCATGCTTGGTGATGGAATTGTGCCATCAAATATCAAAGCAGGTTATCTTGCACGACTTATTATCAGGAGAACTTTGAGACTTATGAACGAAATCAATATGAAGATACCACTTTCTGATATTGTGGCTGAGCAGATAAAAACTATGAAAGAGTTTCCAGAGATAAAAGAAAATCGTGATACAATCATAAAGATTCTTGATATAGAAACAGGAAAATACAACGAAACAGTAAAGAAAGGCTCAGGGATTGTGAAAAGGTCAATTAAGTCACTGAAAGAAAAAACACCTGAGACATTAATAAACCTTTATGACACATACGGCATTCATCCAACACTTGTCCAGTCAATAGCAAAAGAAAACGATATTGATATCAAAATCCAGGATAATTTTCATTCCATGCTTGCTGAAATTCATTCAAAAATAGAGAAGACAGAGGTAAAAAAGGAGGAAAAAATAGATCAGCCTGATACAATCAAGCTTTTCTATGATGATTCATACCTAAAAGAATTTGATGCTGTCGTGCTATATGTGTCAGGAAAAAATGTTGTTTTGGACAGAACAGCATTCTACCCTGAAGGAGGAGGACAGCCATCTGATACAGGCGTCCTGACGACAAAGGATAAAATATTTAATGTTACAGATGTGCAAAAAAACGGGAATGTCATAATTCATAAGATAGATGGAAAACTCGGTGCTGGAGAAGTCGTTCACGGACGGATAGACTGGAACAGAAGGATAAACCTGATGAGGCACCATACAGCAACACATCTTATACTTGGGGCATCAAGAAGTATTTTAGGTAAACATGTCTGGCAGTCAGGTGCGCAAAAAGGTGTTGAATGCTCAAGGGTGGATATCTCACATTTTGCAAAACTAACCCAGGAGGAAATCAGGGAAATCGAGCTGCTTGCAAACATGATGGTAATGGAAGGAATACCAGTGGAAACAGCGTGGATGGAGAGGGGTGATGCTGAAAAAAAATATGGTTTCAGACTTTATCAGGGTGGTGTACCATCCGGTGAAAAAATAAGGGTTGTGAGAATAGCAGATTTTGATGTTGAGGCATGTGCAGGCACTCACTGTAAAAACACATCTGAGGTTGGTCCTGTAAAAATACTAAGATGTGAGCGAATCCAGGATGGTGTAGAAAGAATCGAGTTTGCATCAGGTATACCAGCCGTAAAAAGCATCCAGGAGATGGAAACAACTCTAAAGGATTCATGCTCAATTTTAAGCGTACTGCCGGATAGACTCCCGAAAACTGTTAAACGATTTTTTGAGGAATGGAAAACTCTTAACAAAAAACTTGAACAACAAATGGAACTTTTTGCATCTGCAAAAGTTGAGTCACTTATAAAAAAAGCTGAGACAATAAACAATATAAAAATTGTTTCAGATGTTTCAAAAATTGATGCCGATGAACTTATTGCTGTTGCAAAAAATCTGATTCAGGAAAAAAACATGATAGCAATTTTAGGCAGTGATAAAAACGGTGGAAAGATTGTCATAGCAAGAAGCAAGAATGTAAATATTGACTGCGCATCCATCATAAAGGACACAGCCAAAATCATAGGTGGAAAAGGAGGCGGAAGTAAGGATTTCGCGCAGGGTGGAGGAAACCTTGAA
>JAUWIS010000014.1 GCA_030605245.1 Methanobacteriota archaeon
GCCAACAGGGGATACAGACCCAGAGGCATATTCATACATTGTTGACCAACAATCTCCTAACTCAAATGTAAATACGATATCACCATACTGGTATAACTCAGCATTCACTGTTGTAGCATCAGCATCTGATGATGGTGCCAGCGGTGTGAAAGATGTAGCTCTTTACTACAATTACTCTGCAGACAATGCTACAGGATGGACTGGATGGAAACTTTATGGAACAAACGACACTGTGTCACCGTATGAATGGGAATTTGATCCTGCAGAGGGAAATGGATACTACAGGCTTTACTCTATAGCAAAAGACAAATCAGATAACACTGAGACTCCACCTGTTGGCCCAGACACATATGCTGGCATGGATACATCAACACCTAATGCACCTGCTAATTTCAGCAGCAACAACGCAACAGACAATGTCTGGTGCAGCAACACCAATCATAATTTCTCATGGGATGAGGTTTCATCATCCCTTTCAGGCATTGAGGCATACTATTACACAAAAGACGGCAGTGACCCAACAACCTTCTCAGAAAGAACACCAAACCTGTACTTTAACTGGAATGGGGTTACTGATGAAACATACACAGTGAAGGTTAGTGCAAGGAGCAATGCTGGGACAATGGGAAGCATCTCAAGCTTCATTCTCAAGGTTGGAACAGCAAAACCAAAATCATATGTAGTTTCTATTTCACCATACTGGAACACAACAGGATCTGTTGAAATCACGGTTATTGTAACAGAGGCACCAAGTGGAAAGGAAAATGCAACCCTATGGTACAGGTACAGCCCTAACAACAGTTCATGGGGTGAATGGACATTCTTTTCAACAGACAGCAGTGAACCATACACATTCCCATTCAATATGCCATCTGGTGATGGATACTATGAGTTTTACTCCATAGCAGGTGACCAGGCAGGGAATATTGAGGACCCTCCAGCATCTGCTGATACAGTCTGTGGTTACGATCATACACCGCCGAGCTCATATGTGGTTGATTTCTCAACCTACTGGTACCAAATACCTGTTACCGTTGCTGCATCAGCAAGTGACGAGACAAGCGGTGTGAAAAACGTTACACTCTGGTACAGGTATTCTGATGATAATTCTGCATGGGGTAGCTGGGTAGAGTATGATGGATGGAGTTTCAACTGGCCAAATGGTTCTGGGCACTACCAGTTTTATTCTATAGCAGCAGACAATGTGGGATGGGTTGAAGAAGCACCTTTGACCGCGGATGCTGTCAGCGGGTTTGACAATGCGGTCGCAGAAAGCTCTGCAAACACAATTTCAACATATGTACAAAAATCTTCACTATTAACAATTACTGCTACTGCAAGTGATACTGTCAGCGGTTTAGCATGTGTTGAACTATGGTACAGGTACTCCTCTGACAATGAAACATGGGGTGATTGGATAAACTATGATACTGACACCTCTTCTCCCTGGTCCTGGTCGTTCAACTTCCCAGGCGGCGTTGGATTTTACGAGTTTTACACAAGGGCAAAGGATAACGCAACAAACTATGAATCTGCACCTGATGCTAAAGACACAATGTGTCAGTATTCACCTGGTACTACCGCATCTTCATCTGTACGCACTATTTCACCGTACTGGCAGACAGGTTCACCATTAACTATTAATGCAACTGGGAGTGTGAACGCAGATACTGTTGAACTATGGTACAGGTATTCTTCTGACAATGAAACATGGGGTGATTGGATAAACTATGATACTGACACCTCTTCTCCCTGGTCCTGGTCGTTCAACTTCCCGAATGGTACAGGGTATTATGAGTTTTACAGCAGAGCATTTAACATTACAGGTGGTGGCTGGGAAAATGCACTTGAGTATGCGGATGCTGTTTGCGGATACGATTTCACAGCACCTGCAAGTTCTGCTGGTCCTGTTTCACCATACTGGCAGAAAGATTCACCATTAACAGTTACCGCTACCGCAGATGATACTGTCAGCGGTTTAGCATGTGTTGAACTATGGTACAGGTACTCCCCTGACAATAGCAGTTGGGGTGACTGGACAAACTATGATACTGACACATCATCTCCCTGGTCCTGGTCATTCAACTTCCAAGGCGGTGATGGTTATTATGAGTTTTACACAAGAGCAACTGATAACGCAACAAACTATGAAAGTGAACCTGCTGTTAGGGATGCGTTATGCGGATATGATTCAACACCACCAAGCACAAACATACAGGTTGTTTTAGGAACCCTGGGAACAAACAGCTGGTGGTTTTCAAATGTAACAGTGAATTTAACAGCAAGCGACGGGTCAAGTGGGGTTTCAAATATTGAGTGCTACATAATACCTCTCATTTATTCTTGGACAGCGTATGAGGGAAACATCACATTATCTGATGAGGGGATATATATCATATCCTACAGAGCAAAGGACAACGCAGGCAATGTCGAGGTGGCAAACTCTACAGAAATAAGGATTGATAAAACTGTTCCAACACCCTCATTGCTTTCACCTGCCAATGACACATGGAGGAACAGCAGCAGTGTTAAGTTCATCTGGGAAGCCTTTGATGAGCTTTCAGGACTGAACAGTACATACACCTTGCAGATAGCAAACGATGCCAGTTTCACGGATTTAGTTTTCAATGTTTCTGTTTCAGGCAGCACCCAGAATAATGTTTCAAGTAATCACACCCTTGTTCTGGATGATGGGATATATTACTGGAGGATATTATGCTGTGATAATGCGAGTTTATCAGGATATTCTGAATACTGGATAATAAAGGTTGACACAACACCACCAGCTGCACCATCACTTATGTACCCAGCAAATAATGACGTTTTAACAGAGGAAGGGGGAAGCACACCAGAGTTTGAGTGGACAGTAATAACAGATTTTTCAGGTGTAAACTACACAATAGAGGTCTACAATGAAACCCATGTTTTATGGCACACTGAAACCACAGCAGTAAATGAATCACAACTATCAGTATCACTTCCAGACAATGATTACTACTGGAGGGTGAGAGCAGTTGACAATGCAGGAAACATTGGGGAATGGTCAGAAGTATGGAATGTTACCATTGCTACAGGCTCAGTCACTATTACACTTTTTGAAATAAATAGTGGGGGTATTTACACAACCTCTCCCATAGTAACGCTTACCATAATCGCGGATGAATATGCAAATTTGATGTGCTTCTCTAATGATGGTGTGCATTGGAGTGGGTGGGAAACGTACAAGGAATCAGATACTTGGGATGTAACAAACATTAACTGGGGCGGCATCGATGTTGATGGGTTAAAAACAGTTTCTGTGAGATGCACTCAAACAATAGGTGGGATAAATAGTACAAAAACCAGTACAGTAACACTGGACAGAATACCACCAACAGCATCCTTGCTCTTCCCAGAAAACAATGTTTGGATGAACACTGACTCTATAGAATTTACATGGAAGGCGTTTGATACAACATCTGGTTTGAATGATGCATACATTCTGCAGGTGGCAAATGATACTGGTTTCACAGATCTGGTTTTCAATAAATCTGTTTCCGGTAACACTTTGAATAATCTTTCAAGTAATCACACACTTGACCTGAGTGATGGAATCTACTACTGGAGGATACTATGCTGGGACAACGCAGGTTTATCAGATTATTCTGAGCACTGGATAATAAAGATTGACACAACGCCACCAGGTAAACCTGTTCCGGTTTCACCAGCCAATAATACAGTTGTAGAGCAAAATGAAACAACATTTACATGGGAGAACAGCAATGATTTCTCAGGCTCGGGTGTAGCATTTTATGAGCTGCAGGTGGATGACACAAAATATATCACAACAGAATGCACGTTTACATTAATCCTCACTGACAGGACATGGTACTGGAGGGTGAGAGCAGTTGACAATGCAACAAACACTGGTAACTGGTCCAATGTTTGGAGCTTCACTGTTGACACAGGAGGACCCAGGAATATATTATTCCTAATCAATGGTGACGCTAATGAGACAAGCAATGAACAGGTATATCTTAACATATATGCGGAGAGGACAACAGAGATATGCTTCCGCAACGATGGTTCTAATTGGAGTGAATGGGAAGAATATAAAATGTATAAGAAATGGAGTCTGACAAATGTATCTGAGGGTGAAGGACTTTACAGGACTGTTTACCTAAAATGCAGATACGGACAGAAGGTATCCATTCCTGTTAGCGACACAATATTTGTCAACAAACAACCACCTCTTGCTGATGTGACTGATGAGCCCTGCCTGATAAATGTACCATGGTTTGTGCTTCACTGGGAAACAGAGCTCCCTGCACTGGTTGAGCACTATGAGACCAGCAAAGATTTCATTAACTGGGAAAATGTTGGTAAAGACACAGTGTACCATTTCACAAATTTGACCCAAGGTCCCAACATGCTTTATGTAAGGGCTTGGAACAAAACAACAGGCTATGGTGGTGTGTCGTCACTTTCTGTGGTTGTTGACACACTCCCACCAGTGAATCTTTCCATAACAACAGATGAGTACGTAAACTCAACAGAGATAATGTTAACATTGTATGCAGAGGATAACAGGTCAATCACAGATTTTGTGTCAAACATTTACATGATGAGGTTCAGTAATGACGGTACTACTTGGGGTGAATGGGAAGAATACAACACAACGAAAACATGGAACATAACAATGTATGGCGGCATGGATGTTGATGGATCAAAAACCATCTATTTTGACATCATGGACTTTGTTGGCAACACAGCCAGAGAAAGTACAGCAACAACCTTGGACAGAGCATCCCCAGTCAATCTGAGCATTAAAATATTTGAAGGGGAATACACCAACTCAACCTTAGTTACTTTAATATTAAATGGAAGTGACCCTGGGATTGGCTCGGGGGTATGGAAAATGTCGTTCTCTGAAAATGGAGTAAACTGGACAGGCTGGACGGATTACATAGAAGATTACACCTACAGTTTGGTTGACACTGAGGATGGAAGTAAAATAATCTTTTTCAGGGTTAAGGATTACGCTAATAATATTGCAGAGCCAGTGAACAGTTCAACAATTCTGGATTTAACAAATCCTGAGTTTATCAGTTTAGTTCAAACGCCTCTTAACTTAACTGAGGATACAGCCTACTTTAATATAACAATTACAATTGCTGAAGACAACCTGGGCATAATCATACCGGTTTTGGTTTATAGAATTGGCAATGAAACTGAGGAGTTTCAGATGATGTTACTTACCGGGAAAACATTCTATCTGAACCTCATAGAAATAGACTTCAACGCATCGCAAAGTAAAACCATATACTATAGAATCCGATGCTCTGACCTTGCTGGCAATATCAACATTAGCTTAGAGTTTCCAGAGTATATTGAGTCATTACCAGATGTTCCTGAGCTACAAAGTCCTTCTGACTCTGAGATTATAGGCTCAAGTACAACCCTAAAATGGGATAAGAATATTACAGAGCCAGGCTGGTATTCTGTGGAGTACAGGGTAGTGGTATATTATGAAACTGGGATGACTGTGGAGGTCTTTAACGAAACTGTAAGCGTTCCTGAAGTTCTCGTATCTGGTCTGAATCATAATATAACATATTACTGGCGGGTGAAAGCTGTAAATGGTAGTGCTGAAGGTAAATGGTCCCAAACATGGGAGTTCACAGTCAAACTTCCTGATTTGTCAGTTGCTCAGATATCATTTGAGCCTTCAGATACAATACCTGTGGAGACAACCGTGCTGATAAATGTTATCATAAATAATATTGGGGAAAATGATGCAGAGAATTTTTCAGTGTCGTTCTACAAAGGTCATCCAGATGAGATTGGGTCTACATGGATTGATACCATCACAGGACTATGTGTTGGAAAGGGAGAGAATGTGACAGTACCTTACTCCATTTATCAATCAAGCCCTGAGGAGTTTTCAATATGGGTATGGGTAGACTCTGATAGTAGAATAGTTGAAATAAGTGAGGATAACAATCTTCTATCTGGCATGGTGCATTTTGTATCACCCCTTGATGTTGTACCAACAAACATTACATTTTCAGTAAACGGGGCTGAGCCTTCATATATATTTGAGGATGATGACGTCACTATAACTGCTGAAATAAATAACCCTGGTGGTGATATAAAAATCCCATTCTGGGTAGAGTTCTGGTTTGGTGATTTTGAAAACAACACATTCAACGGCAGTTTAATAGGAAAGGGTAAGGTTGAAGAAATATTAACCGGTAAAACAGGGAGCGCTTCTATTATTTGGGATGCAGAAGTCGGTGATTACAAAATCTGGGTGTTTCTGAATACAACAAATCTTCCTAATGAAAAAATTGAGAATAACTGGTTTAACAAAACATTTAGGGTTCTTCCTTCAACAGCAGTAACACTTTATGCGTCTTTGTCCCTGCTTACTACTGACCCATCCGGCACAGTATCCTATGCTATCACTATAGAAAACATTGGGCAGGTTAGCGATACATACAATCTTACTGTTGAAGATTTACCATCAGACTGGGATTACTCATTCATTTACAATGGTAATGAAATAGAAAAGGTTACACTTGAGGCAGGGGAAACAATTGAAATTCTACTTAAGGTTAAAAGCTCTGATAAACCTGGAACATATCATTTCAAAGTTGTTGCATCCTCTGTAAAAGACCCAAGAGCTGTTTATGAGACAGAACTCACAGCAAAAATAAAAGAGCCATTCTCATGGTATCTGGTTATTATCGCATCTATCGCAGCCGCTATTATCCTTGTTGTAGGTTTGATGGTGAAAAAAGGCGTTCTTGTTGTCAAAGCAAAGCCAGTGGTAAAGGTTGAATCAGGGTACAACTATCTAATAAAAGGTACTGATGTTAGAAAATCCTATGCTGTGTTCATGCAGCTAATGAAAAAGACTCCCGGGCTTTGTATCACAAGTACACATCCGCGTAAGAGAAGGGATGAATACAAGTTGAGTTGTCCTGTTTACTGGTTGACGGATGTTACAAAAACTGATGAAAAAACACTGCATCCCGAGCGCCTTGATTTTGAGCTTTTTAAAACAGTGAATGATTTTGTAACAGAAAAACATGGTGTAATCATGCTTGATGGTATTGAGTATCTTGTGCATGTCAATGGTTTTGAGAGGGCAATGGATTTCATTGATTCAATAAGGGATGCAATATCAACACATAATGGGACCCTTGTTGTTCCTACAACCCCCTCTGTTTTTAAAGAAGAAGAACTCGGTATGCTTGAGAAGCGATTTGACAGGATATTTGCATAACTTTTTCTTTTAACATGATGTTAAAGAACTTTGCTGAAGAATACTACAAATGTCATACCTACTTGGATAAGTTTTTATTCTTTTAACATGATATTAGAAAGTGATGAATCTAGATAGGTTGAAAAAGGAGAAAAATGCTGTAATACTTGGGCATAACTATCAGATACCAGAAATCCAGGATGCCGCAGATTTTCTTGGTGATTCATTAGGTCTTGCTCAATCAGCATCAAAAACAGATGCGGATGTTATTGTTTTCTGCGGTGTTGACTTCATGGCGGAAACCGCTAAGGTTTTAAATCCTGATAAAATTGTTGTTTTACCTGATTTAGCGGCAACCTGTCCTATGGCTGCGATGGCAACACCGGTCCTGTTGAAAAAGATGAGGGATGAGTATCCTGATGCTGCTGTTGTTAGTTATGTAAACACAACAGCAGAGATAAAGGCATTATCTGATATTTGCTGCACATCAGCAAATGCTGTAAAGGTTGTGTCTTCCTTGCCTGAGAAGGAGATTATTTTTGTTCCTGACATGAATCTTGGCAAATACGTCCAGCGCTTCACGAACAAGAAAATTATTTTATGGCCTGGTTACTGCTATGTGCATAAAAATATTAAAAAGGAGCAAATTTTAGAATTAAAAAAAATACATCCTGATGCAGAAATACTTGTTCATCCTGAATGCACACCAGATGTTATTGATATTGCGGATTTTGCATATTCAACAGGTGGAATGGTAAATCATGTAAAAAAATCAAATTCAAAAGAGTTCATTATAGGAACAGAGGAAGGAATATGCTACCGTCTTAAAAAGGAAAACCCCGATAAAAACTTTTACTCCACTGGGAGTGTTTGCTCAGGGATGAAAAAAATCACATTTGAAAAACTTGTAAAAAGTCTTGAAAACCTAAAACCAAGAATAAAATTGTCCGATAAAATCATTGAAGATGCAAAAAAACCGATTCAGAGAATGATGAAAATAGGAAGAGGATAAAATGAGACATAGTTTGAAAATGATGAAAACAATAGGAGAGATAAATGAAACCACACAGGGATGACATAAAGTTCATAGACAATGAGTTCATAATAGAAGAAAAAAGCACAATATACTACGGTCTTCTTTCACCGGAAAACCTTTACATAAAAAGGGGATGCACAATACATGGGGACATAATATGCAAAAAAAAGGTTTACATTGAAAACGATAACATAATCTTGGGTGATGTTTTATCAAAAGGCTCATCAACAGTCTGCTCAGGAACAAAAATAGAAGGTTGTCTTGTATCAGGCGTCTCAGTAAAGGTTTTGGACAATGTTTTTGTTGAAAAAGAAATCCTTGCAGATGGTGACATAACTGTTGGGAGTGTCAGCGCAAAAAGAATTGAAGCCATGGGAGACATAACAATCACCGGAGAACTAAAAACAAAAAACATAAAAGCAGGTGGGAGGATAGTAAGTAAATAATACTCTAAATTCTATTATCTTATGTATGTTTGAGTTAAAGGAAAGAGATGGTCTTGCGCGCATAGGAAAATTCTACACAAAGCATGGAACAGTTGAAAAACCCGTACTTCTTCCGGTTATAAACCCAAATCATATTCTTATTTCACCGAATGAGATGAAGGAAAAATTTAAGGCGCAGATGCTTATAACAAACTCGTACATTATTTACA
The DNA here is from genome assembly GCA_030605245.1 of Methanobacteriota archaeon. Classification (GTDB taxonomy): domain Archaea; phylum Thermoplasmatota; class JASEFT01; order JASEFT01; family JAUWIS01; genus JAUWIS01. The sequence continues at coordinate 8,941 of JAUWIS010000014.1, forward strand.
AAAAAAAGGAGTTAAGAGAGAAGGCGTTGAAAGATGGTGTTCATAGTCTCTTGGGTTTTGATGGCCCTGTTATGACTGATTCTGGCTCATTTCAAATGTATGTTTATGGTGATGTTGAAATAAGAAACAGGGAAATCGTGGATTTTCAGAAAAAAATTGGATCAGATGTTTCAACAATACTTGACATTATCTCACCGCCTGACAGGAAATATGAAGATGCAAAGTCTGATGTTATGGAAACAATAAAAAGGGCAAATGAGGTAGAGGCTGATGCATTGACTGTTCAGGGCTCTGTTTATCCTGATTTGCGAGAATACTGTGCGTCTGAGTTATCAAAACTCGACTGCATTCTCCATCCTGTTGGCAGTGTCGTTCCCTTGATGGAAAAATACAAATTTAAAGAACTTGTTGATGTTATTGTCGCATCAAAAAAAGGGCTTGTTCCATCAAGGCCTGTTCATTTATTCGGGTGTGGTCATCCAATGATCTTCCCGTTAGCAGTTTTATTGGGCTGCGATTTATTTGATTCCTCATCCTATGCAAAATATGCGCGTCATAACAGGATGATGTTTCCTGATGGAACAAAAAATTTTGATGAAATGAGTTATTCACCCTGCCCCTGTCCTGCCTGCATGAATTTTGGTGAATTAAAGGAAATGACAGAAAAAGAAAGAATAAAAAAAATTGCTGAACACAACCTCTGGGTGAGTTTTTCCGAGATAAAAAAAATAAAACAAGCAATACATGAAGGAAGTTTATGGGAGCTTGTTGAGGAAAGATGCAGTGCGCATCCTTTTCTGCTTTCAGCATTAAAAAAACTGGGGGAGTACAAAGAATTCCTTGAGCGTTTTGAGCCTGTTTCAAGGAAAACATTTTTTTACACTGGCAAAGAATCATTGAATAGACCGATAGTTTACAGGTATAGGAAAAGGATTTTTGAAAGATACGAAAAACCAAATGCGGATACCCTGATTATTTTGCCTGAATCAGAAAGACCTTACTCAAAAACATATTATGATGTCATGAAAAAAATTTCAGGAAAGGTGAATGCGCATTTTGTTGTTAACTCTGTTTTCGGTCCTGCACCGGTAGAGTTTGATGAAACCTATCCGGTAGGGCAGTCTGTTGTCCCAACAGATGTAGAGTATGATGATGAGCTGGTTAAAGAATGGGTTGAAAAATTTGATTATCCTGATGTCTTATTTTGGAAGGATGATAAAACATTTGAGGAATTAGGATCTTTTAAGAGAAAAACCTCGTTTAACCCGGATGTTCAGAAAATAAAAGGGGTTGCTTTTTATCAGTTCGGGAAATGCCAAAATTTGTTTAGAGGGGAAATAAAAATTGTGAAGTCAAAAAATGGGAAAATAAGGAACGTGTTTGTCAATGATGAACATATTCTTTCAGTGAGAAACGATGGTTTTTATACACTGAAAATGAATGGTGCAAAAAAACTGCATTTAATATTTAAATACCCGAAAATGAGGGTTGTTGTAAATGATGACGCTGTTCCTTTTATCAAAGATGGCAAAAGTGTTTTCTCAAGATTTGTTGTTGAATGTGATCCTGAAATCAGGCCCAAGGATGAGGTTTTAATAGTGGATAAAAATGATGTTTTAATTGGTGTTGGAAGAGCGATTATGAACAGAGAAGAAATGCTGTCTTTTAAGAAAGGGGTTGCCGTGAAAAATAGAGCATAAGATATATATACAATTAGAATGATACAGTATTGGGTGAAGATATGTCTGGAATGGTGATTGATAAGAGGAAATGGGATAAAATATCATGGTACCTGGATATTGTGGTTTTCATAGTGCTTATAGCCGGGATATGTCTAACATGGTTTAGCGGATACCTGTGGGGTTACTGGGAGTATGGAAATTATGTTGCTGATGAGAGGGCATCTTCTGGACAGGCAGGCGCTTTCTATGGGTTAATAGCAAGCATTGCCATATTCGGTCTTTCGTTGTTCTGGATATTCTACAGATACTTCAAAACAAGAAAGGAAAGAAGGGCACTGTAATCTATTTAGTGCAAACAGGTTCTATTTGACTTAATAGTTTTCTCACATCTTCAGCGGGGATTTTAAACTCCTCAGAAATTTCTTTAATCCTCTTTTCTTTGTAATCTTTGGATTACACTAGCAGTAACAGAAAGAAGTTTGTCAGGATTCCTTTTTGTCTATTTAAAGGATTTTTTAGCAAATTCCATCAAATATTTTTCAGTGTTCAAGTAC
>JAUWIS010000040.1 GCA_030605245.1 Methanobacteriota archaeon
ATTGTAAAACCCGAGCATCTTCGGAAATGCAAAGCATCTTCGAATGATGCGAGGAATTGCCAAAGGGAAATTCCGAAACATCTGAGGAAATATGAAACACTTTCGAATGATGCGGGGAATTCTCCGGAAAAAACTCCAGAACATTTGAGGAAGGTATAATATGAAATATGTATCCATTGCTGAGGTAAAAAAGATTCTGGAAAAGGAACAGAAGAACAGGGAACTTACACATGAACAAAAACTTGCGTTAGAGCATGCTCAAAAGTTTGCTAAGATTGGTGTAACAAAGATAAAGGAGATGATAGATCAACTGAAAAAAATGGAAAAAATTTCTGAGCCGGCTGCATATAAGATAGCAGACCTGCTTCCAACACATCCTGATGATATAAAAGTGATTTTTGCGAAAGAGAGGGCTACGCTAAATAAAGAAGAAGTAGATCAGATACTTAAGCTTGTTAAAAAACACATGGAGTAGGGGGGAGTTATGGAGGATTTTGCATACATCTTAGATTATTTAGCATCAGGGCTTCCTGATCAGAGAAGATTCAGGAGGGAGCCTGTTGCATACGGCATAGGTGACTCTGAGTTTAAAATCCTTGAGCTAACACCAAAATTAGATGTTACATTAAACATTGGTGAAAAAGTGTATATTGGAAAGGAGATGGAGAAAAGGGATAAGATAGCCCATGTGAAAAGAAGGATGGGGTATAATAGTTTAACAAATGCTGCCCAGAGTGAACTGCCATATATTTTGCTTGACATTGTTAAGGAAAAAGAGGAAAGATTCGTGAAGTTTTTCAATGATGCAACACCTATAACAACGCGTTTTCATGTATTAGAACTGCTACCAGGGCTTGGGAAAAAAAACCTTCTTTCCATTCTAAATGAAAGAAAAAAGGCTCCTTTCAAAGACTTTGAGGATATAGGAAAAAGGACGATGCTGAAAAACCCGGATAAGATTATTGCAAAAAGGATTGAATTTGAACTCTCTGAAGCGCATCAGAAATATTATTTGTTTGTTCAACGACCTAAAAGGGAAGAATATTAAGATGGAAAAGAATGATGTTATATCCACCCTAAGTTTTTTGGGTATTAAACCCTCAAAACATTTCTCCCAGCATTTTCTTGTAAATAAAAAAATATCTGAAAGGATAGTTAATTATGCGCAACTCTCAAAGAATGATGTTGTGCTTGAAATAGGACCAGGACTTGGTGTGTTAACAAAAAAAATGGTTGAAAAGGCAAAGAATGTTTTTGGAATAGAAAAAGATAAAAAACTATGTGAATATCTGAAAAAAATACCAAATCTGACATTGATAGAGGGTGATGCTTTAAAAACTGTTTTCCCGAAATTTGATAAAATTGTTTCCAATCTTCCTTATCAAATATCATCCCCTTTAACATTCAAAATCCTTGAACACGATTTTAAACTCGGTGTTCTTATGTACCAGAAGGAGTTTGCTGAAAGAATGACTGCTTTATCTGGTAAGGATTACTCACGCCTTTCTGTGAATATTTATTACAGGGCGGAATGCAAAATACTTGAAACTGTGCCAAAAAATGCTTTTTATCCTGTACCAAAAGTGGATTCCGCTGTTGTTTTATTGAAACCAAGAAAACCACCATTCATTGTTGAAAATGAGTCAAATTTTTTCAAAACGGTCAACGCATTGTTCTCGCAGAGAAGAAAAAAGATAAAAAACTCGCTACTCAACAAATGGAAAAAATTTGCGGATGAAAAAGATAAAATGGAACAAATTGTTGAAGAACTCAAAGATAAAAACAAAAGACCTGAGGAATTATCACCTGAAGAATTAGGGGAATTATCAGATGTTATAGCAAAAAATATTATTAGATAGAACGATAAAAACAAGAGGCAGGATGAAACAAGAGAAAGATTTACCATAGCAAAACATATTACCAAATAAAACAATCCAATATTATGCCTGAAGAATTATGTGATGTAAAGAACTGCAATAAACCTGTTAAAAGATCATTATCAAGGAAAAAAGTCTCAAAGGCGCTCCCTGAACTGAAATTCAAAAACGAATCAAAAAAAGCGCATCTCTGCAAAGAGCACTACAAAGAGTACAAGAAAAAGACAAAAAAGGAAAGAACATTGGAGAGACTGGGGTGGGAGTGAGACTTTTGATAGGGGTAGAGGAAAAATAATGCCTCTATGTGAAGATAAAGTAACAGCACAGAAACCATACTCATTTTATATCTGATTATAAAATTGAAAGAGGCAATCAACTTCGTTCTTATTTCTGTATATTGTATGTTTTTTTGAATTTTGATTCAAACTTCTTCCATTTCATATTGATTTGAATTTGTCTTAATCTCTGCGGGAACTTGGCTTTGAGTTTTCCTATATATCCTACTTTAATCTGATTATCTTTAGAAATGTAATACCATAATAGGTGTCCCTCTCCTATCCCCATGAATCTGAGGAATAGTTGGTGTAATCTTGGCTCTCCTGGCAATTTTACTGTTTTTGGCTGTTTTAAAGATTTCCCATATGCGGGGGGTTTGCTTACAAGAAAGTCAATTTCATCTTTTTCTAACCACTTAGTATTGCACATAATTTGGGCATGTGTTATTATTGGGCCTTTCCAATAGGGTAATTCTTCTATTTTTTTTCCATCAACATCTATAATTGCTATTACCTTACCCTTTCCCCCAGTATTCTTGATGCCGAATTCAAAATCATCTAATGACCTTATCTTATAGTTCAACACTTTCGTGTTTGGCTTTTCTTTTGATAATTTCCAAAGCGCTATAAAAAATGTTCCCCCTGAGAATATAAGTATTAATATAGTAAGATTACCTACTACTAAATCAAAAACCATTTCAAAACTAGATAATATTACATCAGGTGATAAACACATAGTAGTATGTATGGCTTTTTCAGTTAATAATTTTTTTAATTAAGAAATAGTACCAGATACAAACTTATCACAAACATCCTAACGAAAAAACAACACTCACAGCACAATAACGCACCCGATTAAGAGATAAACAAAAAATTATTATAACAAGAACAACATAACATTAACCATATATATATAAATGAGGTGAATATGTTGGGAGAAGAAGTAAGAGGACAAGAAGGTGAATGGCTTATAATAAAGAATAATAAAGTGCTTGCAAAAAGCAACAGCGCTGAAAAAATGTTTAGATTGGCAGATGAAAAATATCATGGTAAGGATGTCATTGTTACGAAAGTGCTATCTGCAAATGCATCCTTTTACTAAAAACTAACAATGAAACTCTTTAATTTTTCATTTCCCTACAAAAAGTATATTGTAGAAGATGAAAATACGAAAGAAGAAAAAATCTGCTACCGCCCCATGCTTCCATGTAGTGTAAAGTGGGCAGGAAAAAAATCACCGTTAACCGATGGTTTACTGGATTCTGGTGCTGATGGTGTCGTTTTACCTTTAGGTTTAGCAGAGTTTCTTAATCTTGATCTTAATCCTGCCAACAAAAAACCTATGCATGTTGTAGGAAGGAAGATTGAGAGATATGTAACTAAGGTCAACCTAATATTGGGGAGGGGGAGGTCGTTTGGTCACTATCCCAGATGTAACAGTTTCCATTCCAACAGAAGAGGATAATAATACACCTGTCGTTCTTGGGAGAAATCCTATATTTGAATTGTATAATATTACTTTTGTAGAGGCTGAAAAAAGATTTATTATGGAGCCATATAAGAAATAAGTGAGCACAGCGCGCCTGACAAACAACAAACTATTTTTACCCTAAACCCATTTAACAGTATGGATAAAATCTTCCTCTATTTTGTTGGCACAGCAGGCTCAGGCAAAACAACATTAACATATGCTTTTCAGCAGTGGATGAATTCACAAGGTTATGATGCTATAACAGTGAATCTTGACCCTGGTGTTGAAAAATTGAACTACGCACCTGATGTTGATGTGCGAGAAATGATTTCATTGTATAATGTTATGGATGAATACAATCTTGGCCCTAATGGAGCGCAGATAGTATGCGCAGACCTTCTTGCGTTGAAAATCAATGAAATCAAAGAGATCGTTGATGGTTTTGACACTGATTATGTTTTAATTGACACACCAGGTCAGATAGAACTTTTTGCTTTCAGAGAGGCGAGCAAACACATCATAGAGGCATTCGGCATAAACAATTCTGCCATGGCATTTCTTTTTGATCCTTTCCTTTCAAAAACTCCTTCTGGTTTCATTTCTCAAGCTATGCTTTCTGCAACAACACAGTTCAGGTTTCAGGTACCATTCATCAATGTGTTGAGTAAATCAGATTTGCTTGATGAGAAGGAAAAAGACAAAATAATGAACTGGGTCAGGCAGCCAGAGGAGCTGCTTAATGATGCAGTAAATGAGAATCCTTCCATGGAAAAACAGTTAAGCGTAGAACTTTTCAGGGTTTTAGAAGATCTTGGTGTTTACAAAGTGCTTACGCCGGTTTCATCAGAAACAATGACTGGGATAGAGGATATATACAACCTTGTTCAGCAGGTTTTCATGGGTGGGGAGGATCTGGAGAAATAATTATTTATCCCCCTAACCCATTTCACCATTCATGAAACATCTGATCTCAATGCTTGATGCAAAAGATGAAATTTATGAAATATTAGACTTGGCTTCTGAGTTGAAGGACAAGCAGAAAAAAGGGATAATGCATGAATTGCTGAAAAATAAAAGTCTGGGGATGATCTTTGAGAAATCATCTACAAGGACGCGTGTTTCCTTTGAGGTTGGTATGACACAGCTTGGCGGGCATGCATTATACCTGAGCCCTAAGGACTTGCAGATGGGAAGGGGTGAAACAATATCTGACACTGCAAAGGTTCTCAGCAGATTTGTTGACTGTATAATGTACAGGGCTTTTGAACATAAAGTGATGCTTGAACTTGCAAACAACGCAACAGTACCTGTGATTAATGGCTTAGATAATATTGAGCATCCCTGTCAGATTATGGCAGACCTGCTCACAATAAAGGAAAAGAAAAAAGATTTCAACAAATTGAAACTTGCTTATGTTGGTGATGGAAACAATGTCTGCAACTCACTTATTCTCGGTTCAGCAATTGTTGGAATGGATATGAGTGTTGGATGCCCAAAAGGCTATGAGCCAAACAAAGAAATTTTGGAAAAAGCAAAAAATATTGCAAAATCAGAAATAGAAATACTTGAGAATCCTGAAGATGCTGTAAAAGATGCTGATGTTGTTTACACTGATGTCTGGGTTTCAATGGGTGATGAAAAAGAAAAAGCAATGAGGGAGAAACTATTTTTACCATATCAGGTTAATCAGTCTCTGATTGAAAACGCAAAAAAGGATTGTATTGTTATGCACTGCCTTCCAGCGCACAGGGGAAAAGAAATAACAGATGAAGTTGTTGACGGAAAAAACTCTGTTGTTTTTGACCAGGCTGAAAACAGACTGCATGCACAGAAGGCAATTATGGTGAAGCTGATGAGTCATGTATAACAGGGGATATGCGCAAAATCAAAGGAGATTTAAAAAACTAAACTAATTTCATCTCAAAACATGTTACAGGATGCCCCAGTTCAAAGTTTGTAATCGCACTTGGATGAAGTTCGCCGAAGTAGCATATTTCTTTTTTGTTGGATAAAACAGACGCGCATCTTCCATGGATGAAGCATCCTATTCTTTTTGGTCTGATTTCATATTCTATTTTCATTTCACGCAAAATTGCCTCAACAACAGATTTCATTTCTGTGAAATTTGCTTTTGAATGAATAATCATTCCTGCAATCCTTCTAACATTTTTTTTATCAATAATGACATCCCCTATCTCAAAGATTTTCAATGGCAGTGCCCTGTGCTTGTTTATATTTAGAATGCCTAAAAGACCAGGGAGTAATGAAACCCTTAATATTGTGTGCTCCTCAGAGATAGGGTTTTTGATAAGTGTAAACTCAGCAACCGAAGGTTTTTCGGTTGAGATTCCACGAGGAAATTCTATGTTGCTGAGTTTAGTTTTATTTTCCTCATCCATGCACATTTTTTTAAACTGGTTTTTTTCAGATGAAAGCGATAGGGTTGTAACCTCATTGAAGCCAAGGCCAATCATTGTTTCCCTTAGCATATCGGTTTTTTTCTCAACATCCCTGTATCCACCAAATGTTGGTTTCTTTGGCAGTGTCCCAGAACATTTTTCATAGCCGTATCCTATTGCAACATCCTCAACCAAATCAATCAGGTGCAGAATGTCGGTTCTGTATGCAGGAATCAAAACATCTATATTTCCATTGTCTGGGTTTGCGTGAAAACCCATTTTTTTTAATGATGAAACAACATCCTTTTCCTCAAGGTTTAAACCAAGGATTGAGTTTACATATTCTATGCTTAATTTTTTTGTTTTTGGATTCAGGTCAGGTGTCACAATTTTTTTATCATCAAAAACATATATAGAATATATTTCACCATTCCTATCAGCCAGCGCGGTGCAAACAATGTTCAATGCCTGATTGATTGCCTTAAAATCAGAACCTGTCACATCTACAAAAATGTCCTTCGTGTTTTCTGTTACAGTTGTGCGTGCACCGTTTATGATCGGTGGAAAGGAAAGCACATTATTTTTAGAATCCATTAAAACAGGGTATTTTTCAAAACCTTTTAAAAGACCTGCATACTTTATACCTTTTTCATGTTGTTCAAGAATCTCATTTAGGCTCATTTCCTCTGTTTTTCCAAGCGGGACAAAACTTACACTTTCAGGTTTCATTCCTTTGTAAACAAAAGGTGGTTTAACCATGCTGAAATCATGAACTCCGATGGCAACCTTTTTCCTGTTTCTCCCAATTGTCAGATGCAGTTTTTCCTGCAGATTCATAAGCGAAAGTATTGCCGATTCAGTAAGTTTAACATTCTTAACAACTCCTCCAACAATAAATGGCCTAATGTCTTTCACAGTAGACTCAACATTTAGAATTATATCTGATTTTTTCACATTGTATTTACATTTACCACTGCCTGTCAAAAAAGTTTTAACAGCCCTGGCAACACCCTCAGCAGAATACAAATCAGGTCTGTTTGGTAGAAACTCAACATCCATACTGTTTTCAGAAACATTTTCAATCTCCCCACCAATAATTTCAATTACTTGAATAATATCATCTTTACCTGCTCCGGCTAACTGAACTATATCATCACAATCAAATGTTATTGTTGGCATTCTAACCTCTCAAGGAAGATGGAGGGGAACAAGTTCCTCTTACCATTCACACAGCTCATGGTAGCGGGGAGTAGATTTGAACTACTGATCTACGGGTTATGAGCCCGTCGGGATTTCCTGACTACCCC
>JAUWIS010000098.1 GCA_030605245.1 Methanobacteriota archaeon
CATGGCGGATGAGGATGCAATTATAGCCGAAGCAAAGGCAGGGACCTATACCAACCTGACTTATGAAGACTCTGATGAGCAGTCTGTCTATGTACTGGATCCCTTCAACGACTTCTTTGCCGATTTGGAAATCAGCTTCCCGTTCTTCGGGGGCGACGACGATGACGACGACTTCTTCGGTCTCTTCGGCAGCGAACCAGAGCCGTACACAGCAACAACAGGAGCAAGCCCTGAGGGCGACGCGGTTGTAGTTGAAGAAACACCAAGCTACGAAGCATCAGATACAGACAAGTCATCAATGAACTGGGACACTGTGACAAGTCTGCCAATATTTTAAGGAAAGAACATTCTTTCCTTCTTTTATTTTTTTATTAAAGGAAGAAAAAAACGCGCCTTGGGGGAGAAGAAGATGCCTGTAGTAGAAATTAACAGTTTAACAAAGACTTTCGGCAGTTTCACAGCTGTTGATAATCTCAGTTTCTCAGTAGAGCCAGGGATATTTGGTTTCCTTGGACCAAACGGTGCAGGCAAGACAACAACTATGAGAATGCTGTGCGGGCTGTTACGACCAACCTCTGGAACAGCAAGCATATATGGTTATGATATTGAAAAAGATGTAGATGAGATTAAGAAAATAGTAGGCTACATGCCGCAAGCCGGTACAGGGATGTATACTTACTTAAAAGCAAAAGAGAGTTTAGAGCTTTTTGGTAATATTTATAGCATACCTAAGAATGAGTTAGGAGAAAGAATAGATTCAATCCTTGAACTTGTTGATCTAAAAGACTGGAAAAACAGTTTAATAGGGACTTTTTCTGGTGGAATGAAGCAGAGAATGGCATTAGCACATGCCTTACTACCAAACCCTGATATACTTATATTAGATGAGCCAACCGCAGGTGTTGACCCAGAATTGCGCCGTCAGTTCTGGCATTATTTTGAAGGACTAAGGGATAAAGGTAAAACAATCATAGTCACAACCCATTATATGGATGAGGCTGAGGCCTGTGACAAAATAGCCTTGGTTTCCTCAGGAAAAATCATTGGTTTTGGTAGCCTTGATGAACTTAAGGCAATGGTTCCTCCTGAGAATTCCGGAGGTCTGGAGGATGTATTTATTTATCTAACAAAAGGGGGTGGAGGATGAAAGACATTTTGATTAACAGAAATCATAGTAAACCTGAAAAACAGTCCTGCCCCCGGCTATCAGTCTTTCAGTATAGTTTATCAAATATTTTTTTGATAGCTAAAAAAGACATGACCTTTGTTTATAGACAAAAACCCCTTCTTGGATTATTGCTTCTAACCCCAACCGTTCTCGCTCTTATTATTGCTTCCTGCGGTCCTCTTGAGGTTGAGAATATCCCAACCGCAATCTACTGTGCTGATGACAGCTTTGCTGCCAGTATAGTTGTTGATGAGTTTAGGGATTCAGATGCATTTGATGTAAAAAATGTTTGGAGTGAGAAAAAAGCAGAAAACATGGTTAAAGACGGTGAGGTATCCCTTGCTATTATAATACCTGAAGGTTTCTGGGAAAACATAGAAAATAATGAGAAAACAAGTATTAAAATAATTGTTGACGGCTCAAAACCCGATATTGCCGCTCCTTTAATGGTTGAGACAAGCAAGGTTCTCAGGCAATCATCATCCAAGTTAGGAACCATTGTTCTTAAAGAGAGATTAGTGGGGGTAGCAGAGGTTGGGAAAGACCTTAGAAGTATGGAATGCACATTTGTAGGGGCGGTTGATATGCTGAATGAGATGCGGGAATCTACAGAGGAAATGAGTCAGCCTTTGTCTGAACTTAGCACTTCAGCACTTGCTCTTTCTTCATCACTGGAGGAGATGAAAGAAGCCCCAAGTTTTACTGATCTAAATGAGATGGGTACAGAACTTGAGAACACTGAGCGTGAAATACAGAGTTTGGATGATATAATATCTGATTTTGAGGAGATTTTAGACCTTATAGGCCCTCTTGAGCTTACTGGTGTTTTTGATGTTGATGAGGCATCTGCCAGTGTTGATGCGACCCAGGCAAGCATGAATACTTTAAGACTGAGGATGAGTTCTTTTCGTGAAACCCTTAAAGAGATTGATGCAACCATTGAAGAGGCATTGGTGAATGTTGAGAATATGCAGACAGGTCTGGGAGCAATAGGAAGCGAAGCTGAGTCATCTGAGGAAACTATTGAGAGTGCGGATGAGCAAATGGAAAATGCCCTCATAGCAATTGACTCCATGAATACCAACATTAAGAAAATTTCTGAATCTACCGGGGAAATCAGTTCAGCAGTTGAACCGTTTACAACTGAGGAGAGCAACATATATGGTAGAGACATTGAGCCATGGCATTTCTTCGGAATAGCATTTATTCCAGTTATCCTTTTGTATGTCCCAATGCTCCTTGCCTCCTTACTCATTGCTACAGAGAAAGAAACAGGGACAATTGAGTCCCTTATTACATCACCTATCCCTTACAGGGATGTAATGCTTGGCAAAGGATGCTCCTGCCTCCTATTCGGAATTTTAACATTTCTTATCATGGTAGGTATAAATCTGGCATTTGGTGTTGTGAGCAGAGGAAGCATTGGTTTACTTTTCCTGGTTGGGATCAGTGTTGTGCTTGTTGGTGTAGGAATAGGGCTGGTGATAGGGGCAGGTGTAAAATCTCAAATGGCAGCCTCAATAGCAGCGCTTTTAACGGTTTACTGCCTGCTTCTGGTTGGTGGTTTATTTTGGTCTATAGAGCTAACAGGTTGGGCAGGGCATCTATTAGCAGCAGTTACTCCTTTAACCTATGGAATAAATAGTTTCAGGGATATAATGATGAAAGGTTTTGATGCTGAAAGAGTAGTAGTGGGTGTAATTGTTTTGTTATGCTGGGCAGCAGCCACATTTATTTTAAGTATATCTTTACTTAAAAAAATGAGCAGGAGGGGATAAAAAATGAAGGATTTAAAAAAGATTATGGTTATGCTTGTTGCCCTGTTTTACTTGATTATGGTTACTGCACCTGTAACTATTGCTGAGGAAACTGAGGAGGATTCTGAGGATTTCATAATAAGTGTTTCAGAAGATTTTAGTCTCCCAGCATTTTCTGCATCAGTAATCACTGATTCAAATGAGTATTCTTCATCATCAAACGACTATGCTTTAACAATAATCAATGCACCGGATGTCTGGGAATACAATCTGGATGGCTCAGGTGTCACAGTAGCAGTTATTGATACCGGCATATCAGCTCATCCTGATCTGGAGGGAAAAATTGTTTCTGAAAAGGATTTCACAGGTGAAGGCACAGATGACCTTAATGGTCATGGAACATTTGTTGCTGGAATAGTTGCAAAAGTCGCTTCCAATGTGTCTTTGATGAATGTTAAAGCACTTGGAAAGGATGCTACAGGGCTTGGCTCTGATGCTATTGAAGCAATAGAATGGAGTGTTGACAACGGTGCAGATGTTATTGTTTGTAGTTTTGGTGCTGAAGGACCCGATGATGGTGAATGTCCTCTTTGTGAGGCAGCAGATGATGCTGTATCTGATGGTGTTGTTGTTGTGGCAGCAGCAGGCAATGCTGGTCCTCTCTGGGGTCATATTGACTGCCCAGGAAATGCATACTCTGTTATTACTGTAGGTGCATCAGATATGGATGATTTTATTCCTCTCTGGAGCAGCAGGGGACCAACAGAGGATGGAAGGGCTAAACCAGAGCTTGTAGCACCAGGTGTTGATATAAAATCCACTTATCTAAACGGGACGTATGCATATTGGCAGGGAACAAGTTTCGCAGCACCACATGTAGCAGGAGCAGCAGCCCTTCTATTACAGGCAAAAAGTTTATCACCATCTCAGGTTAAGGATGCATTATGTAGGTCTGCGGAAGATTTAGGATATGACCTTTACTCTCAGGGAGCAGGCAGACTTGATGTTTGTGAGGCATACAATTATGTTATGGGTGAAACAGAGCTAGAGCCTGTTTCATTCCCGGTAGACTCTAACCCGGATGATGACGATGATGAATGGGCACTGGTCTTTGACATGGGTGGTGTTGTAGGACCTTTACTTGATGTACTCATCAGCAGTGATTCAATTGAGAGCCTCCCAGGTGAAATTCAGGACAGCGGTTTTGAATCAAACTATGAAATAGGGGAATATGTGTATGATAATGAAAGCAGTGAGAGTGTTGAGTTTGTGTTTGATGATGCTTTCACAGCA
>JAUWIS010000136.1 GCA_030605245.1 Methanobacteriota archaeon
AGTCTGCGTTTCCTGATGGTGAACTGCTGATGGGTGGAACAATGGCACATGGCGCTCCAACCTGTGAGTTTATTTTCCATGTGAAAGCAGATAAAGAGCATGCTAAAATGAGAGAAAAAATCAAAAAATATCTTACAAAAGAGGAAGAAATGAAGTTGTTATAATTAACTGCAAAACATTAATTATTTTGAATACACATATCTTTATGGTTAATCATGTCTGATGACTACCCTATGAACTGGAGCGAGTTTGACAAACTATGCTATAAACTTGCTGAAAAGGTGACAAAGGATAATGCTAAGCCTGACAATATTCTTTGCATTGCACGCGGAGGTCTTGTTATAGGTAGGATAATGTCAGATATTCTTGGTCTGCCTTTGCATGTCATGTACACACAGAGATACAGGAAAGGGACAAAGGAAACATACAAATCTATAAGACTAACAGGTATCACAGGAACAAGTAGTTTTGGAGGAAATGTTTTGATTACAGATGATATAACAGATGAGGGAATAACAATGAAATCTGTTTATGAAAAAGTCAAAGCTATGGATGATGTGAAAAATGTAAAAACATCTGTTCTTGTACACAAACCGCGCTCAATATTCAAACCTGATTACTATGCAAAAATAACAGATAAATGGGTTATATTTCCTTATGAGGTATGCGAGTATAATAAGCTGAAGGCGATGGAAAATAAGAAAACCAGATAAATTATTTCACTATATGCGTCCCTGTTTTGTCTTTCAATGCATCACCAATACATTCAGGTGATGTGATAATTACTTCTTTATCACCTTTTTCAAGAAAATTTATTCCTGCCTCTATTTTTGGCCCCATGCTTCCGGGTGGGAAATGCCCTTCTGATAAATATTTTTTTGCCTCTTTAACAGTCATTCTGTCAATCCCTTTCTGATTTGGCTTGTTGTAATTTAAAAACACCTTTTCAACATTTGTGGAAATCAGGAAAAGTTCAGCATTTATGTTTGATGCAAGGAGGGATGATGCTAAATCTTTGTCAATCACTGCCTCAACACCTGATAATCTATTTTTTTCCATTACAACAGGTATGCCTCCACCACCAACTGCTATTACTATTACACCATCCTCAACAAGTTTTTTTATAACATTGTTCTCAACAATTTTTAGGGGTTTGGGTGAAGGGACAACCCTCCTGTAACCCCTTCCCGCATCCTCAATAATTTCCCATTTTTTTTCTTTCCTGTATCTTTCAGCTCTTTCTTTGGAATAAAAAGGACCGATGGGTTTCGTAGGAAACTTGAATGCAGGGTCATCTTTGTCAACAATAACCTGTGTAACCACCGTTACTATAGATTTTTTTATTTTCCTCTTTCCCAATACATTGCCAAGCACTTGTTGAATCATGTAACCCATGCTGCCCTGTGTATTTGAATCGCAGACATCCAGAGGTAAAGGATATAAAATATCCTCTGTTTTTTCAGATCTCAGGAGCAGGTTTCCAACCTGAGGACCATTCCCATGGGTGATTACTATATCATAACCACTCTCAACCATATCTGCAATATGTTCACAGGTTTCAGATGTATTTTTAAACTGCTTAGGTATGCTGCCTTCCTCACCTTTTCTTAGAATGGAGTTGCCGCCTACAGCAATTACCGCTTTACCCATGAACAGGGATGTGCCTATTCATTTAAATTCTTTACGATAAAAAAACCTTTTAGCGATAATAATATATTCTATAATGTCCTTTTGAGTTTGGTGATAGAATGACGGAATTCAAAGCGGTGGTCTCTGACCCTAAAAATGGGAAGACATACCAGATAAACATTGCAGGGCATTACGCAGACTCCCTGATCGGAAAAAAAATTGATGAAGAGATAGATGGGATATTTGTGAACCTCCCGGGATACAGACTTGTTTTAACAGGTGGTTCTGACAAGGATGGCTTCCCTATGAGAAAAGATGTTAGTGGTCCAAGGAGAAAAAAGATTTTACTCTCAGGTGGCATAGGATTCAGACCAAAACATGAAGGGGTAAGGAAGAAAAAATCTGTCAGAGGAAACACTATTTCCCCGGATATTGCTCAGGTGAACATGAAAATAAAAACACACGGCCCTAAACCGGTTGAAGAGAGCCTTGTCACAAAGGAGGAAAAGAAGTGAGAGTACCGAAACAACCTGAAATAAACATAGGTATGGTAGGACATGTTGATCATGGAAAAACAACATTAACAAAAGCGCTTACGGGTGAATGGACTGACAAACATTCCGAGGAAACAAAAAGAGGCATATCAATAAAACTTGGTTATGCTGACGTTGCTTTTTACAAATGTCCAAAATGTAATGAACCGGGATGTTATACAACGCAAAACAAATGCCCTGCCTGCGGTGAAAAAACAGAACTATTAAGAGCAGTATCGTTCGTTGATTCACCAGGTCATGAAACACTTATGGCAACAATGCTTTCAGGAGCGGCTATAATAGATGGGGCGCTATTGCTCATAGCAGCAAACGAAAACTGCCCCCAGCCTCAGACAAAAGAGCACCTGATGGCTTTAAATATTTTGGGAATAAAAAACATTGTTATAGTTCAGAACAAGATAGACCTTGTTGATGAGCCACATCTTATGGAAAATTATGAGCAAATAAAAAATTTTGTGAAAGGAACGGTTGCTGAAAATGATCCTATCATACCGGTTTCCGCTCAGCACTTTGCAAACATAGATGTCCTTATTAACGCAATTCGAGAGATAATAGTAACACCTGAAAGGAATAAAAACAGCAAAACAAGGATGTATGTGGCACGCTCCTTTGATGTTAACATGCCTGGGAACAGGATTAGTAACATGGTTGGCGGTGTGATTGGGGGAACACTTACCTCGGGCAGATTAAGCATAGGGGATAAAATTGAAATCAAACCAGGAATAAAGATTGAAGAAAAAGGTGATGTGACCTGGGAGCCGATACTTACGGAGATTACAACAGTGATTTCCGGTGGTAGAAAAATGAAAAGCGTCGGACCTGGTGGTCTGATAGCAATCGGTACGACATTGGATCCTGCTCTAACAAAATCTGATGCCCTTGCAGGAAAAATAGCAGGTGAACCAGATACACTACCATCTATCCTGAATAAAATTATCATGGAATTGCATCTTCTTGATAGGGTTGTTGGAAGCACAGAAGAGCTGAAGGTTGAGGAAATCAAAACAGGGGAAGCTTTGATGATGAATATAGGTGTAACCACAACAGTAGGTGTTGTTAAATCTGCCAGG